>NZ_JBCPGE010000080.1:0-10237 GCF_040914025.1 Ruminococcus sp. RTP21484sp1_RTP21281st1_A8_RTP21281_210402 | reverse complement strand
GAGGTTCAAATCCTCTTGGCGACGGGCTTCAAAGCGTTCGAAAATGTTAGCTGGATTAGCTGACAACGAACGCTTTTCTTATTTTCTAATCACGTTCGTGGCATGAAATTCCATTCAAAATGATCCATTTCCAGCTAACACAATCCGATTTTTGTTAGCTGACAGCTAATCAAAATCACCGGTTTGCAAACATGGTTTTTCAAGAGTCCAGCTAACATTTGGGTTCCGTTCTGTTGTCACCCCTTATTTGGGGATGTAAATCAGAGAAAAGGCAGGAAAAGAAACAATCTCTCCGAAACCTGCAAACATAAATTAGCTGAAACAGTATTCAATTCTATTAGCTACAGCTAATAGTCAAACGGCAATGTCTGTTTGGAACTTTTCTTACAACAAAAGTTCCAGGCAGGCATTTTTTATTTCCTGAATCCTGGAGGAAAGGAGTCAAGATGACTGATGCAAACAGACAATCAGGAGAAAAAGAAGAAAGAATCATAGAAATTGAGATTGAACGTCTCCGCCCTTTTAAGGAGCATCCGTTTCAGGTGAAAGATGATAAGGAAATGTTTCTTCTGCAGGAAAGCATTGAGAAGGATGGCATTTTAAATCCGCTGATCGTCAGACCGGTACTAGATGGATACTATGAGATCATATCCGGTCACAGAAGAAAACATGCTGCGGAGAAACTAGGATACCGTAAAGTACCGGTACCATGATTGGGTACAGGTTGCATTCCTGTTTTCGCTGAGTGTTATTCTGTATCTGATCCTATTTGCAGGAGTGTTCGTAGATACTGTACTGGACATGACAAGAGAACGTATTATTGATTTTATTATATCGTGAGGAGGATATGAAAATGAGCGAAAACAATGATTATATTCAGCTACCACCACTTAAAAAAGACACACCAGCCGATGTGGTAGCATTTATGTGGGAATACATGAAAGTACCGGAGGATTCAAGAGAAAAAGTTAAGAATCTGCTTAAAGATGCAAATGAAAATGGAGTAAAAATAAGTCATCAGGCACCAACACTGTATGATGTTGTTCCGAAAGAAGAAATTGCTGAATTTGAAGAGCTTATGCGCCAAACCATAGCTGACATTGTATCAGAAGCCAGTAGCGTTGCCTGTTGGGTGTATGTGCAGAAATATGTGAAGCACAAAACCCTAAACGAAATGCTGCAAGAATTGCCAGACGTAGGTCAATTCATCCTAGCTATGGATACCTGGTTTGAAAAACTGATGGAGAAATAATCTAGGAAAATAGTTTAAAGTTTACATGTTATGATCATGTATGAAGTTGGAACAAAATAAAAGAATTGTGCTATAATATTGTTCAAGAAAAAAACTCATTGACATATTTCAATCTATTTAGGAGGATAAACGATCATGTGTACAGCAGCAACTTATAAAACAAAAGATTTTTACTTTGGACGAACCCTCGATTATGAATTCTCTTATGGTGATTAGATAGTAATTACACCACGTAATTATGCGTTTAATTTTCGCCATGTTGGCGATATGAAAAATCATTATGCAATTATTGGAATGGCTCATGTTGCAGAAGATTATCCTTTGTATTATGATGCTATGAGGTAGAAAGGAAAGTTCCATGACAAAAGATGAAGTAAAAAAACTCAGGATGAACAGTCCGGAATCACTACAGTTTTTAATAATGCTACAAAATTTTATAATTTAATGATGATGTATCGTTGTGCTATTCGGGAGATACAAACTAAACTTGAGGTTTTGGATGATGAATTTTCAGTTGAGAACAATCGAAATCCTATTTCTTTTATAAAAACAAGAATTAAGAAGCCCAATAGTATTTACGATAAACTGCAGAAGATGGGATATGAATTTACAACAGAAAATATACAGACATATCTCAATGATGTAGCAGGCGTTCGAATAGTTTGTGCGTTTATTGACGATATTTATATGATATCAGATTTGATTACCCAACAGGATGATATTAAAGTTATTGAAATAAAAGATTATATAAAAAATCCAAAATCGAATGGTTATCGAAGCTATCATATGATTGTTGAAATACCAGTATTTTTTGCTAAGGGTAAAACACCTATGCGTGTAGAATTACAGATTCGAACCAATGGTATGGATTTCTGGGCAACATTGGAACATCAACTTCGCTATAAAAAAGGAATTGAAGAAATGCCTGGCTATGATGAGATAAGTGAAGAATTACTTCATTCTGCAAGAGCTATCATTGAAGCAGATAATGAAATGCAGAGAATAAAAGACAAAATTGGTATGTTCCACGAAATTTAGGGAGAAAACTGAGCAAGTAGGAAGGTGGAATATATATGAAACAAGATACTTTAGAGGGCAAAGCAAAAACAAAAAATGGGGTAAAACGGCTGTGTTTTTCCATAATCTGCATTCTTCTGGAAGTGATTTTTATTATTACTATCGTAACACGCTTGAATGAATATGCAGAAATCATAAATTTATTTACAAGGATTTTGAGTGGGATCTTGGTTTTGGGATTGTACGCATCAAATAAGACATCCTCTATGAAAATGCCTTGGGTCATCTTAATTCTAATTTTCCCAATTATGGGTGTAGGCCTGTATTTGTTGATTGGTTTGAATGGTGGCACACATAAAATGCGTGAGCGATATGCAGAAATTGATAGCAAATTGTTACCAATGCTTCCGGACAGTCAGGAGTGTTTGAGCAAAATAAAAGAAACAATTCCGAAAGCAGGAAATATAGCAAGTTACATACAAAGAAATTCGCAGTATCCAATCTATCAGAATACGGATATTGTGTATTTTGATGAAGCAGTGAAAGGATTAGAGGCACAGCTTAAGGATTTGGAGAAAGCACAGAAGTTTATCTTTATGGAATATCATGCGATAGAAGACGCTGAAGCATGGCATAAGATTCAAGATGTTCTGGAAGAGCGAGTAAAAGCAGGTGTGGAAGTTAGAGTATTCTACGATGATATGGGTTCTATAGGCTTTATTAACACAGATTTTGTGAAAAAGATGGAGGCAATAGGAATTCATTGCCGTGTATTCAATCCGTTTATGCCAGGTTTAAATCTGTTTTTGAACAATCGTGATCATAGAAAAATAACAGTTATTGATGGAAAAGTCGGATTTACAGGTGGATATAATCTAGCAAACGAATATTTTAATTACACACACCCGTATGGACAGTGGAAAGATACAGGTATTCGTTTAGAAGGAGATGCTGTTCAGTCGCTTACGGTGACATTTTTGGAAATGTGGAATGCAGTAAGTGATAAGGCTGCTAATGATTCTGATTTTAGTAAATACCTTTTCCACTATGATTATGCGGCACAGCAAACTGGGTTTGTTCAACCTTATGCAGACAGCCCTATGGATAATGAGCAAGTAGGAGAAGAAGTTTATATCAGTATGATAAATAAAGCTGAAAAATATTGTTGGTTTATGACTCCATATCTAATCATAACAGATGAAATGACGCATGCGTTATGTCTGGCTGCTAAGCGAGGGGTAGACGTAAGAATTATCACACCTGGTATCCCTGATAAAAAATTCATTTATAATATAACTCGTTCTTTTTATCATGGATTAGTTAAACATGGTGTTCGTGTTTATGAGTGGACTCCTGGTTTCTGTCATGCAAAAATGAGTGTGGCAGATGACTGTATGGCAACTTGTGGAACAATTAATCTGGATTATCGAAGTTTATATCACCATTTTGAAAACGGCTGTTTTATGGCAGATTGTCAGGCAGTTGTGGAAATAAAAAATGATCTGATAAGAACGATGGGAGAATGTCGTGATGTGACAGACCAATATCAAACCGGACGAAGTGCATATTTGCGACTGGGACAATTATTTATGAGATTATTTGCTGGATTGCTATAAGAATCTGATGAAACGACCTTTCAAAAAACAGTTGATTTAGAAGTTAACTGTTTTTGAAAGGCCGTTTTTGCTATATCTAACAGTCTGTTGTACAAAGAAGATTTTGCATGGATGAAAAAAACAAACCTTGTTGAGGTTAAATTGAGATTGACTTTGTATTGTATAAGTATGAAATAAAAAGGAATCAGGTGATGTACAATGAAAAAGCATAAAATATGTAAAATCCTTCTTGTTATACTGGCAATTTTTTTATGTGTGGCTTTTTATGAATTGCTCGGAATCTGCGTTGCATATAAAAAGCAGCCGGAAGTGTCCAATACAACCAAAAAAGAAACAAAAAATGAGTCATGGAACGAATGCAGTGAAAATACAGAACGGGCAGTAATCATAGAAAAGAATCCAGAAGCGCTTTTACAAAGAGTGCGTTTGATCAAGAATGCAAAAAAGGAAATTATTCTTTCTACTTTTGCATTTCAATCCGATGAAAGTGGAAAATTGATTTTAGGAGCACTGCATGATGCGGCAGACAGAGGGGTACATATTCGTCTGTTAGTAGATGGAATGGAGAGCTGGATTGATATGGAAGGAAATCCGTATTTCTATGGATTATCTTCCCATGAGAATGTTGAAATTAAACTGTATAATAAGGCCAATCCGTTGAAACCATGGAAGATGATGGGTAGAATGCATGATAAATATTTGATTGCAGATGGAAAGAGATATATTCTTGGGGGAAGAAATACATACAATTATTTCCTGGGTGATTTTCCGGGACATAAGAACTATGACAGAGACGTGTTAGTGGTTTGCGATGAACCTGAGAAAGAAAATTCAGTTAACCAGTTGTCAGAGTATTTTGAAACGATATGGGAACAAGAAGACAGTGGCTATTTTCATGACAATAAAAAACTGGCAAATAGAAAATCTGTAAAGAACGCAGTTTTAGAGCTGCAGAACGGCTATCAGAAATATTTTGAAGAGAATAAGGAAAGAATCTGCGATACCGATTACACGGACGAAACTTTTGAGACAGAAAAGATTGCATTAGTGTCAAATCCTATTCACACAGGTTCCAAAGAACCAGTAGTGTGGTATCAGTTGGGAGAATTGATGAAAAATGCAAAAAATCGTGTGAAGATCCACACGCCATATATTATCTGTAATGATATGATGTATAATACATGGGAGGAGATTGCAGAGAACGTTTCAGATTTTTCTATCATGACAAATTCAGTTGCGAATAATGGGAATCCATTTGGGGCTGCCGATTATGCGAAAAACAGAAATAGAATCTTAAGTACAGGAATTAATATCTGGGAATATGAAGGCGGTTATTCATACCACGGAAAAAGTATTCTGATTGATGATGATCTGTCTGTAATCGGTTCCTTTAATATGGACATGAGAAGTGCATATCTGGATACGGAACTGATGCTTGTAATTCGCAGTAAAGATATTAATAAACAGTTGGAAGAGGGCATGATGGAATATGAAAGAGTGTCCCGCCAGGTATTGGAAGATGGAACCTATCGTGATCCATATCATGTAGAGCCAATCGAATTAACAAAGAAACGTCAGAGAAAAATATTTTTGGTACAGCATCTGCTTGGATGGGCAAGGTATCTGTTTTAATAAGGAGGAAGGAAAACGTGTTTCAAATATTGATTGTAGAAGATGATAAAGAATTAAGCCAGCTATTCCAAAAAGTGCTTGAGAAGAATGGATATCAAGTCAAAAGTGCATCGGATGGAGCACAGGCATTAGAAGTATTGGATAAGGAATATATTGATCTGATCATTTCTGATATTATGATGCCGGTTATGGATGGTTATGAACTGGTGTCGGAACTCCGTTCAGCAGGATATCAGATACCGGTACTTATGATCACTGCGAAAGGTTCCTTTGATGATATGCGCCAGGGATTTCTTTCGGGAAGTGACGATTATATGGTAAAACCGGTAAATGTGAATGAAATGGTTTTAAGAGTCGGAGCACTGCTTCGCCGTGCACAGATACTGAATGAACACAAAATTGTGATCGGTTCAACAGAGTTTGATTATGATGCAATGACGGTTACAACTGATAAGGAAAGTCTTGTTTTGCCTAAAAAAGAATTCCTGCTTTTATATAAGCTTGCAGCTTCGCCAGGCAGAACATTTACAAAACAACAGTTGATGGATGAAGTATGGGGATACGAGACGGAGGCAGACCCACATACGATAGAGGTACATATAGGAAGAATCAGGGAGCGTTTTAAAGATAACCCTGATTTTGAAATTGTAACAATGCGTGGAATTGGATACAAGGTGGTGAAAAAATAATGGAACAAAAGAAAGAAAAAGGATTGCGGATCCGATCCTGTCTGACTGGTGCAATCTGGCTGGCACTCGTATTTTCAACAGTCATATCTGCGTTATTATTTGCTTTTTTGAATCATTTTTTTAATCTGCCTGGTAGCATACCTATGCTTGGCTGGCTTTTGATTTTCAATACATTGATTGCAGGGCTGATCACTTCCTTTATCAATGCAAAGTTACTGGAACCAATTACCAGACTTAGTAAAGCAATGAAGGAAGTTTCTCAGGGAGATTTTGAACAGCATTTGGAAACGAACAGCCGTATAGCAGAAGTTGGAGAATCTTATCAAAGTTTTAACGTTATGACAAAAGAACTTCGTGCAACAGAGGTGCTGCAGATGGATTTTGTATCTAATGTTTCTCATGAGTTTAAGACCCCGATTAATGCCATTGAAGGATATACAATGCTGCTTCAGGGAGAAGAACTGTCTCCGGATCAAGAGGAATATGTAGAAAAAATCTTATTTAACACCCAAAGACTTTCTGGATTGGTTGGTAATATTTTGCTGTTATCCAAGTTAGAGAATCAGAATATACCAATGAAAAAAACAGAATATCGTCTGGATGAACAGATCCGCCAGGCATTTCTTTCATTGGAAACAAAATGGACAGAAAAAGAAATTGGTTTTCAGGTAGAATTGGAGGAAGTTAAATATACTGGGAATGAAGGACTTTTTATGCATATCTGGATCAATCTTTTGGATAATGCGATTAAGTTCAGCCCTTCAAAGGGGACAATTACGATGTTTCTGAAACAAGAACAGGATTCTGTTAAGTTCATTCTGGAAGATGAAGGACCAGGAATAGAGGATGATGTAAAATCCAGAATATTTGACAAGTTCTATCAGGTAGATGGATCTCATAAAGCAGAAGGAAATGGCCTAGGTCTTGCACTTGTAAAACGGATTGTAGATAGTGCCGGAGGAACAATCAAAGCAGAAAACCGTGAATATGGTGGATGCAGATTTGTTATAGAGCTGCCAAAGCAGAAAGATGAGATTATATAGTTTTAAGATAAATTAGAAGATGGGAGGATTTATATGACATTTTATCAGGAGTTGCAGTTAAATCAGGCAGGTTCTAAAAACCTGTTGAAAAAGAGTGAAACACTAAAAGAAAAATTGTATCATATGTGGGTATATCTGGTGAAGATAGCTGTTACATTGGCATTTTGTTTTTTCTTTGTTAGTATTTTCAGCATCCTATTTGGAAATGAGAACAGCATTGTAGGTGTAGTAGTCTTATTATGTCTCATGGTGTTTAGAAATGCGGATCTGGGGATCCACACCGGACAATCTACGATGCTTTTGGCTTTGTTCTTTGTAATTATGACTGTATGTCCGCATTTGGCAAATCAGTTTTCACCGGTATTGGGAATGCTGTTAAATATTGCGGCACTGGCTGTGTTGATTCTGTTCGGATGCCATAATCCATTCATGTTTAATCAATCTACATTGGTTCTTGGGTATCTGCTGCTATATGGTTATGATGTTACGGGAAAAAGCTATCAGATACGATTAGTCGGAATGGCTTTAGGTGCAGCACTTACCTGCTTCGTATTTTATCGAAATCATAAAAACAGAACTTATAAAAGAAATCTAAAAGATCTGATACAAGAATTTGATATCACTTCTTCCAGAACAAAATGGCAGATATGTCAGATTTTATGCGTACCGATTGTCCTTTGCATTGCAGAACTTTGTAATATGCCACGTGCAATGTGGGCTGGTATTGCGGCCATGTCCACGATTTTGCCGTTTATGGAAGATATGCACTACAGAGTCCGTAAAAGGATTGTCGGAAATATTGCAGGTGTTATATGTTTTACAGTATTATATTTTCTGCTTCCTTCGTCAATCTATGCATATATAGGAATTCTTGGTGGAATCGGTGTAGGATTTTCAGCACAATATGGCTGGCAGGCAGTATTTAACACATTTGGTGCTTTAGCCATTGCTGCAGAGACTTATGGACTACAAGGAGCGGTTAGTCTTAGAGTGATTCAAAATGTTTTTGGTGTTGTGTTTGCTTTAGCATTTTGTGTTATATTTTATTGGTTTATGTCTAAAAAAAAGGAAAGTGAGGTGACCGTACATGCAGAGTGAAGTGAATCAGGAAGAAAATTTGAATAGAATTATTACGGTTCCTAATCTTCTTTCTTTTTTTCGGCTTTGTCTGATTCCGGTAATTATATGGAGTTATTGTGTAAAGAAAAATCCTCTGTTAGCTGGTGAAATCTTATTGCTGTCTGGTCTTACGGATCTTGCTGATGGATATATCGCAAGAAGATTCCATAGGATTAGTAATTTAGGAAAAATACTTGATCCGGTGGCTGATAAGCTGACACAGGCAGCGATGTTAATCTGTCTGTTTACTCGTTTTCCGCATGTGCTTCTTTTAATCGTAATAATGGCAGGTAAGGAGCTGTATATGGTAGTCAGTGGATGTCTTGTGATACAAAAGACAGGAAAAGTACATGGTGCAGACTGGCATGGAAAGATAGTAACCTTTTTATTATATGGAACTGCAGCGGTGCATATTATATGGTTCCACATTACACCGATGGTATCAGATCTGTTGATTGGTTTGTGCGCTATAATGATGGTCATATCGGTCGCTCTGTATATTATCCAGAATACCAGGACTCTTAAGGAAGAGACTGTATAAGCAATTTTATATTGCAATGACTAGAAAAATATTTAGGAGAAGATAGATATAAACAGTAAGTCAAACACACAAACTATGAAGTCTTTAGTCGGTTTAATAAAATTTTAGATAGAAAATAAATCATTATAAAAAGATCCTGTTCATACTATGATATATAGAACAGGATCTTTATTTACTTTATTTCGCCAGGAAATTGCTCTGAATCTCCATCGGCATATGATAAGCCTGGCCTCGTTTTGTCAGGCTGTATAATTTAAAGCTCATTAGTTCCGGAGTCGCATTCAATGAACTGCAGAGTCCGAAATAATCCAGGTCCTCGTTCTGAACCATCAGCCTTTTAAAATTAGCCAACTACTTTTCCAAAAGTTTTTAAGATGGATCCGGAAGTGACTTGGATAGGGGCATATTTTTTATTTAGAGAAATAAGCTGAATACCGGAATCGGATTGATGATATTTCTTTACATAAGCATCACCATCAAGGAAGAAGACACCGATTTCTCCTTCTTCAAGTGTTTCTTGTTTATGAATCCAGATGATCTGTCCATCCAGATAGAGAGGCTCCATGCTGTCACCACATACCCGGATACCGAAGTCAGCACTGGAAGATACTTCATCACCAACTTCAATTTCGGAAAAACGGTCGGAATCAAGGAATTGTCCTGTTCCAGCTGAAACCGGGAGATCATAGAGACTGAGAGTTCTTCGTGGAAATTGATAAATGATTGGTTCTTCTCGAATGTATTCCCCACTTTTCATTAATAGGTTCATGTAGTCAAGAACTTTGGCTTGTCCTTCGTCATTTAATTTGGAGAAAAGTTTCTCATCCGTTCCAATCTGGAATGTTCTATTTATATCGGAAATCTCAAGAATCTCACAGAGGGCAAAAAATTGTAAAACATTTGGCAGGTTTACATTTTTTTCCCATTTACTGATAGAATGAGCTTTTACATCTAAGCCTCTTTCACACAGAAGAGCTGCCAGTTGTGGTTGAGACAGTTTTCGGTCTTTTCTTTTATTAGCAATAATGGATCCAAAATCTTTCTTTATCATCATACACCTCCATATGCAGGTATTTATTCCCTATATATACTATAACCCATAACAGATAAAAAATCAACAATAATAGCGTTAAAATCCATAAAAATGACATATTTGCCACTTTATAAAGATTTAAAAGCGATATATAATGCCTATATAGAAAAGAACACACGTTCTAAAAAGGAAAGGTGAAAATGTGGAAAGAGTAATATTGCACAGTGATGCCAATTGTTTTGTGTGACTTGAAAGTCACTACATTTATTGTCTTACCGTAAGGTGTAAGACCTGC
>NZ_JBCPGE010000007.1:0-118933 GCF_040914025.1 Ruminococcus sp. RTP21484sp1_RTP21281st1_A8_RTP21281_210402 | reverse complement strand
ATAGCCTCCCTGAGTACGCATCAGTTCCCGCACAGCAAGCTCCATGTCCTCATCATTATCTCCGATCACAATAATATTGTGGGAATCATGGGATACACTGGACGCAATTGCTCCACCACGGATACCAAAACCTCCGATCACGCCACAGCCGATTTTACCCGTCATCTTATGACGTTCTACAACTGCAATCTTCTGATAATCGTCATCGGACTGGAATTTGCAGGGACCATCCCCTGCTTTCAGAGTTCCCTTTCTGGTAGTAATCTGTCCTTCTTCTGCCAGAATCACCGGAAAGATTCCATCTGCAGACTCCAGCTGAAATGCCTCTCTGGAAAATTCAGCCACATGCACTGTATTTTTCAATTCAGGGGCACACGGCTTTATAACAATCTTTGCATTTTTATCTACCAATTGCCCTTTAAAGTACACATCTTCTATGGTCACACTGACAAGATCCGAAAGAACCAAAAGATCTGCCTGCCTGCCGGGTGCCACTGCCCCCTTGTCTTTCAGTCCATAACAATTAGCTGCATTGATAGTTGCCATCTTAATAGCGGACACTGGATTCATGCCAAGGCGGATAGCTTTTCGCACGTTATGGTCAATATGCCCTTCCCGCTGGATATCCTCAATATGCTTGTCATCTGTGCAAAAGCAGAATCCGTCACCATTCATGTGTCTCTGTACCAGACCGCCCACAAGTGCCTCAAGATTTCGGGCAGCACTGCCTTCCCTTACGAGAATGGTAAGGCCGTTCCGCCGTTCTCGCATTGCATAATCAAAGAAGCTGCACTCATGGTCCGTAGCAATCCCTGCCATGGCATATGCCTGAAGATCCCCCTCTTCCAGAAACGGAGCGTGGCCATCACGGATTCTGCCTTCAAACAGCTCCAGCTTGTCATGCATGCTTTTCTCGCCCTGTACCACAGAAATGCTGTCCATTACTTCTCCAAGTCCAAGAATCCGGCTGTTATGAAGATAAGGAGCCATATCTTCAGCAGTAAGAGTACATCCATTATCATCAATGGAAGTAGCCGGAACACAGGAAGGCATCATTACGTATACGTTGGCTTTTACATTCTCTGTCTGATCCAGAATATAATCAACTCCTGCCAGACCGGACACATTGGCTGATTCATGGGGATCCACAATAAAAGTGGTAGTTCCATGTCTGGAGGCAACCGTTACCAGTTCAGCCGGTGTAACCAGTGTAGATTCCAGGTGAAGATGGCTGTCAATAAATCCCGGACATACATATCTGCCAGCCAGATCACGTTCTTCTTTCCCATGGAAGCTTCCAATTCCTACTATAATCCCATCCTGTATGGCAATGTCTCCGCGGATGATCTCTTCCGTAAAAACATTCACAATCCTCGCATCCTTCAATACCAGGTCTGCCTTTTCCAAACCTCTTGCAATTCTGGAATACTGCTTATATTTTTCCAAATTCATATATATCCTCCTTTCATTTGTCAAATAATATTTATTACGAACAAAAATATTTTGATTATTATTTATGATAGTAACACTTGTACAGTGAAATTTCAATGTAAATTTCAAAACATCCGGAAAAGACAAAAAACACCAGAGATGATTTTTACTTTTAAATCACCTCCGGTGCTTCCATCAATTCTACAGCATTCTTTTCATTTCCGACAGGATAGCCTTATCTCCATAATTTTCCCGGAATTTCACTTGCCATAATTATTTATCGTCTCCTGTAAGACGCAGAATATCCCTGATCTCATCCACATTCATATCGAGAATAACCGCCAGCTCATCAATGGTAAAACGGTTCTCCCCGTCATCGTCCGTCAGATCCTTCACTGCCGATTCCAGCTTCTCCACCTTAGCTACCAGACAGTCATCCTGGAATTTCTTCTGTGTCTGCTCCTCAATGGCAGCGATAATTCCCTTGCGAAGCTGAAGACGTAGCCAAGCATCATCTTTACGTTCTGTCTCCGGGTCGGAAAGAGCCGTGAGCAGCACCACATTCGCCTCCTGAATCAGATCTGCAAGTTGAATCTCTGTACAGTTCATATCAGCGGCCATATTTGCTGCTACCGGCAGATAAATGCTGGTAAGAGCTGCCTCTGCAATGGCATCCCCATCTGCCAGATTCTCAAACAGTGTGTGAAGCATCTCCTGGCTTACTTCCTTACCGTTGCTTACCTCTGCCAGGTAATCCTTCAGATATGCTTCTTCCTCTGAAGTAAGCGGGATGCTGGTTCCTTTTGACTCCGGCTCCGTCTCAGCCACTTCCTCTGTCTCCACCGGGGCAGTGTCTCCCTCTATCATAATTCCCTGCAGTTTCAGATACTGCAGTACTTTTAACATCTGACTGGTCTCGAGATCAGTACTTGCAAAATGCTCCCGGATCTGCTCATGAGTCAGCATATTTCCATTCTGCTTTCCAAGCTCACAAATATCCCTTAATTTCTCCTGAAACTGAACAACGTCCATATTATTCCTCCATGCTTCTTCGTTGTGTAAACTATAACAAATCCGTCCTGTAAAATCAAGGCATTACTGTTCACTCCGTTCACAGTAACGCGCTTCGCGGTGCACAGAAAGACGAACCTTCTTGTGACAAGCACAAGAAGTAGCGTTTGCTGCGCAAACTTAACTCTCGGTTTTTCTGTGAACTTAGTTCACAAAAAACACCTCACGGAACGTTACCAGTGAACAGCAACAAACAAATTAAAAAAATGACCCCGATCTAATTTTCATCTCGAAAATCCGATCCAGATCATTCCTCATTTCCTGCGGATGACAGGACTTGAACCTGCACGTCGTAAACACCAGAACCTAAATCTGGCGCGTCTGCCAATTCCGCCACATCCGCATATATATTATTTAAAAAACCGGAATGCCCTAATCATAAGGCTTCCGGTTCTCATTCGCAAGTGAAGCATCGGGGATTCGAACCCCGGACAACTTGATTAAAAGTCAAGTGATTCGGAAGCCTATAGTAGGCGTAAATACTGGTTTTTGGGGATGTCTCTGAGACACATTTGAGACATCTTGATTTTATGATACTAACACAAAGATGATACAATATCAAGTATTTTACAAAAAATGTCCTTGCTTCTATTATGGTAAGGACATTTTTATGGTAAAAATTCTCTCATTTCTATGTGCATTTATAAAAAAGAAAAGCCTTTACTCTCCTGAGGGGCAACTCGCGGGATTGTAAGGGCTTTTCTTGTCTAAGGGAAATCTCATGTTCAGTTTTACTGTACCAGATTCTTTCTCATCTGTCGAGTTTTATCGTACGAGATAGTACGACAGCATTCGACATCACAGTTTCTTCACCAGTACAGTGAAGCCTGCTGCCTTCAGCTTCTTTACCACCTTATTGGCAGCTTTCTTTGTTCTGTAGGTGCCAACCTGGACACGGTATGGGACGGAGCCGGCTACTTTGCGGATACTTGCTGAAAATCCTTTTTTCTTAAGCACTTTCACCATCACGTCTGCATTTTCTTTTGTTCCGTAGGCTCCAGCCTGGATGTAATACTTTGCTTTTGGTTTGGCTACAATATCCTTCCCGATGATTCCTTCTGCAATCAGCTTGCCATGAGCGTCCATGCCAAGTTTTTTCGCTTTGGCATAATCGTCCTTGTTATCACAGAAGAAGGATTCTACCAGGACCGCTTTTGCCTTAGTTTTTCTGGTCCAGTATAAACCGGGGCGTGCTTCAGCTCCTCTGTCATGCCAGACAGTGCCGAGCTTCGCACTGATCCGCTGGGCTTCCGGAAGACCATTTGCATTGTAACAGTATGCTTCGCAGCCATATGCCTCTCCATTAAAGGCATTCAGATGAAGCTGGACTGACAGATCATAGTTCTGTTCATGCTCTTCTTCAATGAAATACTTGATTTCATCATTCAGAGAATGCAGCTGACCTTCCGGAGCAATACACAAGGTTGCCTCATGTCCTGCTGCCTGGAGCCATTTGCACACATAAGGTGCCAGCTCCTTGTTGTACTTGTATTCATTTACTCCGCCCTTGTTTGTGCCATCTGCAGATGAAATGACGCCACCGCCATAATTTGCATGACCTACGCAAATAAAAAACTTCATATTAAAATTCTCCTTTCAAAAAAGAGAGCGATCACTCGCCCTCAGATTTTTTGTACCTTGTTCTATCCCAGATTGCTTTCACTCTTTCCCATCCACCAGTTGATACCATATAGATAACAAATGATGCGACAATTGCAGCAAATACATAATACCATTCAATTACTACCTTAAAGTATTCGCATAAAGCAACCATTGTGGCTGTACAAATAATAAAAGATGTGACCAGAGCCACCACGCTTGTTGGAAGGTTCTTAAGCCAAGGCAGATCTTTTATTCCTTGTACAATAAGGGACACCACAAAAGCCATTACACCAAATGCAATCAGTGCATAATTTACATAATTCATAATTTCATTTACATTAATATTAATGTTCATACTGTTAATCCTCCTTATGTTCATGTTCCAGATCTGCAATTCTATGGTTTGCGACCCGAATTTGCTCTTCTGATACAGCCATCCTCTGCTCCAGATTATAAGTACGCTCTATGGTGTTGTTATGCTTGTCTACTCTCTTTGTAAGCTCTTCTAACTTATATTCCATGAGAGCCCTTGTCTTTTCATTCTGGCTATGATTGCTGATCAGACACACTATCAGCGTAACTGCTGCCGATATTGTAGAAGAAATAATTACTTCCATATATGTCCTTTCCCCAGCATTGCGCCGGCGCAATTTTGTAAAAAAATAAGACCTTATAACGGTCTCGCTCTAATCTCCATTTTATATTCCTCCATTTAGTTTTCTTTGAAATTTTGCATTTTCTCCATTTTATCCACTCTGAGATTAAGTTCTTGCATTGCTTTTACAACATACGCAATCATCTGTAAATTATTGACAGATTTATAATATGGGTGTCCGTCAAGTACTCCGCCACCATCGACAAGATTAGGATCAAGCTGTTCAAGCTCATCTGCTATAAAGCCAATCTTGTATTTCTTATGGGAATCTTTTCGCTCGAATGAACGAATTTTCATTGATTCTATTACTTTTGTGGCGTCTTCTACTTCGGTGTCTTTTATGTCACCTTTTAGTCGAATATCAGAAAGAGCTGTACTACATACCCTTCCGAGACTAAACCATTTCCACGATCCATCAAGTCTGGTTTGAATCCAAATTGATCCAGCGTATGAATCTCCGTGATAAATAAAAGCTCTGTTTCCGGCTACTTTCTCGCCGAGATATATTCCTACCGCAGTATTCGAACCAGGACCGCCCACATTATACCCAACGTAAATGTTTCCAAAATTTCCGTCAACTGCCAGTGGGATTATTCCATTTTTAGCGTTATAAAAGCTGAAGAAATTTTCATCATCTGTACCTGTTGCAGCGCCAAAGCGCCAGTCTACTGATCCTCTATTGGACTGATACTCGTAGGTTGTATTTATTATGTTATTACTCTGAATAAAACCGCCAATGGACATATTGCCAGTGGTGGTTATACCTTTCCCGTTATATGCCCGAATCCAATCGGAATCAGCCATATACCAGCCACCACCATAATCCTCGCTATACCATCCTGTATTACCACGCGATCTAAACCAATTAGATGCATATATGGTATCGGTATTTATATCTGCAGTCGCAGTTATTGTTTTTCCCTGCACTTTGCCAGGAGTGGTAATATCTCCACTGTATAAACTCAGACTACCATACATCGTGATTGTTTTATCGAAAAACTCGAACCCGGCACCACTTTGTATAGATGTTCCGGTTCCCATTTTTCCAAGTTTTATGGATGTTCCGTCAAAGTATAATATTTTCTGGCTGCTATTACCATTGTAAATAGAATAGGATTCATTTGCTGTCATTGTGTTTGCCACAATATCAGATCCGGATATTTTTCCACCTTTCAGCGTAGCTCCTGTAATTGAACCGGATGCTGTAATGTCCTGCGCAAAGATTTCATCTATATCCATCCTGCCGCCGGATATAATTGTTTTTTTACCATCTTTGTTCTTAATCACAAGACTTTCGGTAATCAATTCCGTAACGCGATCAGTCAGAATAAAATTTGTACTGGATTCACCTGACTCAACAAGCCAGGTGAATTTTTCCGCGGTTTGACTGGCTGTGGTTTTTATATTGTTCACCTTTTCATCATTGGTGCCTATATAGGATTCAACTGTACTTTGGAACTGCCCGGCAGTTTGAATGTATTCAGATGTATTTGTCTTGAATTTTTTATACTCTTCCTGAGCCTTATCATAATCTGTTTTAAACTCTGAAAACTTAGAGCTTACACCGCTGGCCGTCTGCTCTACTTCTCCCAGTTTGGAATACATCGTAACGCGACCAGACTGCAGTTCTGTAATTTCGTCCTCGGATATTATAGCGGATATCTTTCCCTGCACTATGGATAAATTTGTTTCATTTGCCTGAAATCTTTTTAGGATGGCATTCTTGGCAAATATGGATACTTCTTTTTCAAAGCGCACACTACCTCCCTCCTTTTCTTTTTTGAAAAAATTCATAATAAAAGACACCACATGGGTGCCCTTTAGCATGAATTCTTCTTTTCTGCATACAAAATAGTGAGACAGTCTTAAAAAGAGTATCAGTTTTAAACGATAATATCAACGATATATTGATAGCTGGCAACTATTGCAATATTGTTCCAGCATGGGGAAATATTGGAGGTTTATATCCCTCTTGGGCTTGGGGTATAGTTCTAACAGCTAACAATATTGCAAATTTTATTGGAGTAGCTACAGTAGGCAAAAAGCTTGCCGTTGCACAATACAGTAATGGTACGTGGACAAAAATTATGTAAATACTTATTTCTCTATCCAATTACCCCATACATTATTTGATTTTGATCTAATAAATAATTTTGTATTAGCATGTGATAAAAATTCTTGTATCGCATATTTGGAATTATCAATATACATGGTTCTTAAAATACCATGTTCTCCTGGTGCTGGACTATTTTTACAATTTGGAATTACTCTATAAATAGTTTGTTCGTTTACGATTACTGGAATATTGTTTAAATCATCAGTATATGATCCGTAATTTGCTTTATCACTATTTTATATGCGGTCTTCCTTTTCGCTATAAATGTCCATCCAATCCTCAACAGGCCGTGTTTACCCAAGCCACCTTTTCAGCCGGCTGTTTTCTTCGCCTATTGCAAGTTACTTTATGCCATTAATCGCATAAATGAAGCTTTCACTGTTTCATCTTTAACTGATACGTATAACATGGTCGTATCAGGTTTGGCGTGACCGGCATAAGCTTGGATCTCCTGCAACGGTACACCTCTGGTTCCTGCATCAGTAAGCAGTGTTCGCCGAAACTTATGTGGATGTGCATGTATTCCGGCTTCTGTTCCAAGCTTGCGTAACATTGTTTGAATCGCTTCCCTTTGCAGTCGGCTATAAGGTTTCCGATCTACAACAAATAAAGCTGGATTGTCATCTGTTCGGCTTGCCAGGTATTTCTTCAAATGATATATGCACCCCTCTGTAAGATACACTTTGCGTTCTTTCTTTCCCTTCTGTCCATATATCACAATTTCACGGTTAGGAAAATCTACATCTTCCCGATTGATTGATACTACCTCTCCAATACGCCCAGCAGTACTGTAAAGTAGCTCCATGATGGCTACGTCTCGTTCTGTCTTGGCTATATCTTTAAGATGTTCCCTTTCTTCTGCGGTATATGGTTTCTTAAGCTTCTGAGGTACTTTCACCCTTCGCAGTCTCCTGGAAGGATCCCGATTGATGTAGCCTTCATCCGTAGCCCATGTGAAGAAACTGCTTATATAGTGCCTAAGAGTCTCCAAATATGACAGAGAAATCTTTCTTTGTTCCTGGTACATGGCAAGATAATATCTCAAATCGTTAGTAGTTATCTCATGGATTTTCTTATTCAGTCCTATAAACAACATTGAAATGCACCGTTTGTAAGCAATCAGAGTAGATTCCGCACAATTTTCTAAGCGCTTACTGGCTATGTACATTTTCAGAATTCTTTCCCAATGCCGCTCTGATGTTACTAATTGCGTGCATTCCTCTTTTACTTCCAATCCATGTAGATTAATTGCCAATACGTTTTCCAGTTTCTGTAATTGTTCATCTGTTAAACTGTCCTGCATAGCTGCCACTACATTTTTAATAAAATTTTCTGTCATAAAAGTATCACCTCCTTACCACAAGTATAATTGGTATTATGGTAAGGAAGCTACTTTTTCCTATAAGCTCCAGCAAACAAAATAGTGACTCGCTTCCCAATATTGCCGAGAGAATTACGCAAATGCCGGATGGAACTAAGGCAAAATTATTAAGTGTTGGAGGAACAAGTGTTAACGTGGGAAATACTGGTGAGAAAATTCCAGCATGGTCTTTTGGAATTTTTTTACCTTCTACATACGGCTCTGACGCTTGCGCAATTTTTACTAATACTAATCAAATCACTGTAGCCTATAAGTCAAGTAATAATTGGGTATCGTGTAAAAAGATTTTGTATTAAGAAACAAGCTTTTTCCACTCATTCCAAGACAATGATCTGTTAATATCTGTTTCTACAGATTTTAAAACAGTCACATTTAAAAGCAAATCTCTTGAATGGCTTCATGGAATGGTATTATCATCAGGCGACAATCTGACGATTACTTTACTAAAATAATAATTATACAAGGTTATTTAAAAACACTAATAAAAATAGGATTGGAATATATATCACATTCAAAAATTATACTTTTTCTATTCTCACCAATTTGAATTTTGGCATCATTTCCACCTTCATATATTTTTTTTACTGATGCATTATTAAATACTCCACCAGTTTGTCCGAGAGTTATAAGATAAAGCCCAGTTCTATTAATGCACAATACGCTAATATCTGAAACGATTGGTGCAATACGATATAGAGTACGATTATTTTCGGTTTTTATATATTCAGCTCTGCTAATGTATTTTTTGGTCTCACTATTTAATTTGTTGAGTGCCGCTAGAAGTGTCATCTGTCCGGCATCCAAAGCATAATTTTTTGATGTAATTTTATTCAGAATCGCATCTGCCAATTTATCGTAGTCAATCAGCTGTGGTTCTCCTGCGCCAACAAGGAGCAGCTGATCTGAGGTTTCTGGGGCTGTTTTGGTTGAAAGTGCATTTATTGCTTGATCTGCCATATTAGTTTTCCCTCCATATTGTTATTTGTTTTCCGGATCTTGTGGTAAGATATTTTCCGGATTTGGTTGTAAGGTTATATGTGTCGTAGGTTGTGAATCTGCCGGCGCAGGCGCCGCCGAATTCGTAATCTTTGTTCTGAACTGTAATTTGATAGCCATATCCCAGATAGTATTCTCCTGATTCAGTCTTTCGCCTCCAGGTAAACCATTTGTCCGGATAGTTCTTTGTTACATCCTTTCCCTTTTGGTAGACTGTCGCGTACAATGTCGTGGTGTCATTTCCGTTGTCCAAGTACCGAATGTTATACAGAAGCGTTCCGTCTGTTACACCTTGAAGTTCCGAATTTGTTTCCTTCAAAGATGCCTCAAAGCCTTTTACACTTGATTCTATCTTCGTTACATTCTGCTGAGTTGTTGCAATGGCTTCCTTAGCCTGGTCTGCAGTCTTCTGAGCAGCGGCTATATCACTACTCAGGCCTTCTGCATCTGCCAGAACAATAACTGTCTGGCTGTCCAGCTCCTGTGTACTGCTGCCTGCGGCGTATAATGTAGCGCGAATTGCTTTAATGTCAGAACTTGAAGGTGTATAAACCTTCTGCAATTCATCAGCAGTCGGCTGATATTTTACGGTATAATTTATGCCATCTGTGGACTCTTCCACTTTGTACCGCCCTGTATAGCTGTGTACTGTACCATTATCCAACTCCAGCGCGGAAAAAGTCACACTTGCCGGAATCAATGTTTTTCCATCTTTTTGCTTACGGATAGCAAGAACAGACGCCCGCAGATTGTAGTTAATACCAATCTTTCCGTCTTTCGCTTTGCTGATGGAAAATCTCTTTTTGATGCGTGAGCCACCGCATATTGCAGTAAGGTAAGCACCGGATCGGGTAGTCAGTCGCAAACCTGACCGGGTAGTTAAATATCTTTCACCGGAGCCATACACTGCTTCTATATCAACATATCCATCATCTGTGGACATTGATTTTACATAATATGTTCTAAGCTTCGCATTCCAGTTGCCGGAAACTCCTTCTGATACCGCCACTTCAAAAACCGCATCATATGATACATCCGTATCTCCTAAATACACCGTCATCCTTGTATAGCAATCGCTGTAATCTCCCCCGGATCCATCCGTGTTGGTATGAACCACATGGGAATCATTATCCAGGGAAGCTCCAAGAGCATCCAGAGTAGAGATACCTGATAATACTGAAAGCGCCTGCTGTGCGGTATCCGCTGCTGCAGATGCAGTACTGTTTGCAGCCGCTGCTGTCTTTTTGGCTTCTGAAGCGCTCTGATCAATAACTGTAATATTCTGATCCAGCCGGGTATACATCTGGTTCAAAGATTGTCCGGATTCATCCATCCAGATCCGGCTGCTCTTAATAGTTGAATCACTTCCATTAATTGCCAATACCACAGACGGAATATCAAGCTTTGTGCCGGCAATGGCTGCATCATCGGATACCATCTTATTTACGATCAAACCGTCAGCAATGGCTTTTTCCTTGATTCCGGTTGAATCAATAAGTACACCAGTACCAGTCTCATCAAATAAAGAAAATGTAAAATTCTTCCTGACATCCTGACCAATCTGAATACGAACATTTCCGTTTTTGTCACTCCACTGCGCTGTGGGACCTTTGATCAGAAGTCCTCCATCTGGATCCATTATGGTGAATTTGCTTGTAAGGATTGTTCCAGCCTGTAAATCTCCCACAGAAACATATTGAATTACTGCATTTTTAATTAAAGCTTCTTCCAATACTGCATTCTGTGATGTGAGGTGAATATTCTGTAGTTCTCCGATACCGGCAGCTCCGGAAAGAAGATTCTTGATGTTTCCGTATAATACATCCAGATTTTTTACTTTTTCCTGTTCCACTTCCAGCTTTTTTATTGTTGCATATTTTAAATCAGCGTCTTCCGCTTTAATGTAGTTGGTTTCAATTTGTCCAACAGATACTTTTAACTCAGACAGATCTCCATTCAGAGCATTATATAGTCCCTGAAGATTTCCAACCGCACCACTTCCGGATACCCCCTCTTCAAAATGCAAAATATCCGATACATTGATCGTTCCTGTGTACCGTCCATCATCACTGATTACAGTATTGATAATCTCCTGTGCCGCCTGGAGCTTTTCCCTGGCTTCTTCGAAAGACGGAAGCTTATTCGCCAGTTCGCACTCATCTTTCGTATGATTCTGCGGATACTGTGTAAGCTTGATAATCCGCTGTTTTTCACGTATCCCGGTAGCGGCATCAATCAATGTGATTGTATCTCCCAGAGAAAAAGAGAATCCACTGTATCCAGCTTTCTGTTTCGCCAGATTGATAATATCAGCGCTGTAAGATACTTCCGGCTTAGACAGATCCTTCAGTTTCGCTTCTGCATCTTCCTTCAATGCTGCAGCATCCGTATAGAATTCATCCTTCCAGATGTATGTCTTAACTTTTTTCGTGTACTGATAATTTTCCAGATAGTTCTTTCCATCATTTACCGATTCAACAGTAAGTCCGTCCTGTCCAATTGGAATAATTCTTGTGTAATAATCGTAGGAACTGCCTTTTCTCTGCAGTCTTTTAAGATTGAGCCCGGTAAGGAAAAAGGTTCCCTTATCCTGTCCAACCTGCTCATAAAATGATACCGTCTTTTTCTTGGTGTCATAAACAACTTCACACATGAATGCGGTGCACAGCTTCTGGATTACTCCAAGCGTGTTCGTTTGCAGGATACCTGCATTTCTTTTCTTTGTCACCGTGCATTCACCCACTGTCCAGCCGGATCCAGCCAGGGCAAGCTTGGCCGCATCTGAAATTGTGGAATCTGCAATGCTGAAAGAGCTCCATGGTTTAGCTTCCAGTTCTTCCAGGTTCAGCACTGCTACAAAAGAAAGAAATCCATCTGTACTCACACCTTTTTCTTTTACTACATATTCATCATCCTGAGTCTCAATATAGAATTCCTCACAGATTTCATGATGACGGGCCATGTATGTAAAAGAGAGCGTCCGGTCACCTGTAGTAACGTCGCCCTCAATCTTTAAGTCCTTGTATTTAACAATATGCCCTATGGCATTGTGGTTTGTATCGTAGATCTTAAGCATAGGGCCTCCTTCTTTTAATCTTCAGAAATCATAAAAATAAACGGTTCCAGCTCTGCGCTGGTCAGATCCAGCCCTTCAAATAATGATAATGGCACTTTTTTAGGCTCAAAATCGGTTTCCTGGATTGCCAGCTCATTAAGTTTTTTTTGATACTCCTCCATACTTTTACCTGGACGGAGACTTATGCTTATATCCTGCACAGGTCGTTTTTCTGCCTCTGCAGCTTTTTGCTCTTCCTCCCAGGCCTTCCGTTCTGCGGCTGTGTCTCTGTACTCTTCAATGATTGATTTCTTCGTTTCCTCATATGGCTGCAATGCCTGAACAATTGCTGCTTTATTTTTATTAATTGAAAAAGCAAGCTGAATTTTTCCGGAAAGAATTTTCTTCCCTGATTCTTCAAATTTCTTTTGTTCCATATTCTGGAACTGCATAATCCCATTGTATGCTAATATCATTTCCTGATTTGTCACTTTCAAAAATCCTCCTTAACACACATATTTCTTTGAAAAATTTATGTTTTTTCAACATTCCTGGCGATTTTTCCGCAATTACATAAATCTTGGACGGTATTTAACCGTGATATCCATCCAGGTATTATCCAATGTGATTCTGTTCGTTCCCGGCATAAGTACCGGCAGGCTCCAGATGTCTACATCAGCTGATTTATTTACTCCTGCCTCTGTGATTTTTCCGGTTTCACCATCCAGGATAACGGTTTTATCCTTTGTTGTATTCCTGATTGTAACCGGCAGGCTCTCCCCTGTATCCGGATTACGATTAATTCCCTTAACCGTGAATGCTGACGCACCTGCAGCACGCGGAGTAATTTCCACTATGCAGGGCGTCCAGATATTTCCAGGGTTTGTTATTACTATTTCCAACATTCCGGATGCAGACTGTGAATATGGAGAACCATCCGGTTTTTCAGCGTATTCATAGCATGAAAAATCAACCGTAATCCTGCTCAGTCTATTGGATGTTACCCGCAGTTTTCCAAGTGGGTTTTCAGCAAAATCATGTTTTACCATATATCCGCAAAATTTATGGTCGAACTTATCCAGTTCCAGGATGACCGACTCGGACATCATCTTGGAAAGCAAGGTGCTGCAGTTCTGCAGGATTTCATTCCGATCCGCGCCATATACCAGGAAAGTGATCTGTATTGTTTTGAACCCGATGGAACCGTTGACAAAAAATGGCAGTGGGCTGCCCCTCTGCCATTCACTTTCATTTTCAATATTTGAAAAAGCCGGAGTCACATTCCATTGTCTGGCTTGTGCTCCGGATATATCCCAGCCATTTATTTTCATCTCAGCCGCCCCCTTGTATGCCTTGTAGCTGCCATTTCATTCTTTGTGTTCATGTCTTCTCGGATTTCTCCGACCAATTTATCTTTATCCATGAATACCTTTAAATTCTTCATGGCGCTTATCATGCTCTCCGTCATGGATTCCATGTTACTCATCATTGAATCCATTTTATTCAGAATATCGGAATTATCTGTCTGTGAGCTTCCTACAAGCTTTGCTTGCCGCTCAGACTGCTGCCGGATCAGCTTGTTAAGCTTTTCAATTCCAGCTGCCCCTACATCCAGAGAAGATCTGTTTGCCAGGAACTGATCCGGATTCATTGCAAAATTGTACAGGTTCTCCGCACCCTGCGGATTGATCACCTTATCCCCAGTGAGCATGTTCTGCATGATTGCCCCATCTGATTTCCTAAGGACATACTCCTGGGCGTTGTTTTCAAACAGCCACGCCAGCTGATCCTCTATAATATTCTGAGTACCAGTTTTCAGTCCGTTCTTTTTCATAGCTGCCAGGATTGCCTTTTTCTGCGCTGATGTAGGCTTTTGGTCAGCTTCTACACTAAGAGCATCAGCAATCTTCTTTACAGTAGAATCATTCACACTCCGACCATATTTCTTTACAATATACTGCCACAGATCTGAATGTT
This sequence comes from Ruminococcus sp. RTP21484sp1_RTP21281st1_A8_RTP21281_210402, assembly GCF_040914025.1. Lineage (NCBI taxonomy): Bacteria > Bacillati > Bacillota > Clostridia > Eubacteriales > Oscillospiraceae > Ruminococcus > Ruminococcus sp. RTP21484sp1_RTP21281st1_A8_RTP21281_210402. The sequence continues at coordinate 104,649 of NZ_JBCPGE010000007.1, read as the reverse complement.
TCTTTTTTTCTGCATCCGACACAGATTTCTTATGCGCCTTGCCTGCATTTATCAGCTTCTGTACTTCTGCAATCTCTGCCGGTTCCTCAGCTGCGCCCACAGTCACTTTATCCAGTTCTTTCTTTTGCGCCGGCGCAATTTCTGTCTTGGATATATTTCCAGAAGTGCCAGATCCGGAAGAAGCTGAGCTGGAAGCAGCTGCTCCACTGGTTCCGGAAGAAGCTGACACATTTTTTCCAGCCGGCGATACATTTACATCAAGCAATGTCCCGCCGGTTCCTGCTTTCTGAATTCCGGCGATCAGACTCCCTACAATGTCCTCACCAATCTGGCCAGCCTGTTCCACCAGAGACTTCAGACCGGTAGATAAGCCCTCATTCAGCTTTGCAACCGCGGAAGCATTTTCAGCCGCCAGATCATCCATCTGTTTCTTATAATCTTTCCTGGTGTCACTTATCTGCTGGTCAATAGCATCCCGCGTAGCCTGTGTATCTTTTTTGGCCTGCCGGTCTGCTATCTCCTGCTTTTCTTCCCAAAGCTTGTTAAATTCATCCAGCTGCTCTGCAGTCATCTGATTCAGGCTGTAAATATTGGCGGCTGCTTCTGGTCCTGCATCTTTCAATTCCTGCAGCAGCCCCTCTGAAAGTTCCTTTCCGCTCAGTTCCTGTAACTGGTTTTCCCACAGTTTCAGTCCCTCAACCTGGGTATTCATATTGTAAATCAGACGATCTGCAGTATATCCGGAAGCGTCCCAGGCATCATAGTTATTCATGGATGAAAGGATGTCTTTCTTCCGATCAGCTATGGCACTGTCCCTTTTTTCTTCCAGATCCTGTATGGTTTCATTTAGTTCTTTTTCAAGCTTTTCCCGCTTATCATTGTAATCTTCATCAAGCTGCAGCTTTTCTTTTTCGTAATCTTCTTTGGCTTCCAGGTACTTTTTGTCTGCTTCTATGCGCTCATCCGTACCGGCTGTGAACTGTTTTCTGGCAATATCCCAATATTCCATCTCTGCCCTGGCGGACATGGAATAATAGGTCTGGTAGGTCTCCAAAAGGGATTTCTGTACTGAAGCCTGGGTCTTTGCAGCTTCCTCTCTGGCTTTGGCTACCTCTTCCTGCTTCTCCTGCTTTTCCTCGTAAATCTGAGTGTCCAGTTCCTGGATCTTTTGTGTTGCTTCATACCAGGCATCAGTTCCGCTCTTTAAATTCTTTCGAACGGTGGTCCAGTAATTTTTCTCCTGGGCTAAAGAGGCAGCATGTAATGTCTTGTACTTTTCCAACCGTTTTTCAGCAGCACTGAGGACTTCAGAATTATAAGTTTCTGAGTCCTTAGTAGTTTTCTTTTGATTATCTCCGGATCCGGTGACTTTTTCTTTGGATACGCCAAAATTGTTCTTTATACTGCTACTCAGTGCCTTGCTGATCGTGGAACTGCTGTTAAGCTTATTAAGCTGAGCGGTTGCCTGTTTATAGGCTGTGGATCCTTTCACAGCTGTATCACGTATCTGTTGCCAGTACCATTTTTCATTGTCCAAGGACACTTCATGGCTCTTATTGTATTGCTTAAGCCAGCTTGTGGCGTTTTTCAACACAGCCTTTGACATTTTTCCAGCGGCTGCAGTTGCTACCTTTGTGTTTTTAGTTATACCAGATGCAGTACCAGCAGGTAACTGATAGCCGACTTCTTTCTCAAATTTCTTTGATGGAGAATGGATCTCTGCTGCTGCCTTGGCTGCGGCAATACCTGCATTGATCATTCTTATTGAAGCGCTGATGACCTGGGACTGGCCTGCTGATATACCTTGTGCTACACCAGCAGCCGCGTTGTATCCCGCAGTGTAAAAGCTATTCTGATAGGTCCGGACTGCGGCCGCTGCCTGGCTTGCCATGGTTCCGGAAGCGCTGATTGCGCCACTTTTTCCGGAATTTATACCAGTCTGATACTGCTGAGCGGCTACCGTTCCGGCTTTCTCATATTCGCCTTTTTTCTCTTCGGCTGCCTTCGCTCCGGCGGACGCCATCTCGCCACCAGCCTGTTCAACGCCAGACTGCTGATCTTTAATTGAATTCTGGGTTCCTTCTCCTACAGCAGTACCCACATCTTCACCTGCAGACTGTGCATCTGCTGCCTGCGTACCACCGGCATTAATTCCTGCCTGGATTTCTTTCGGAATCTGGATGCCCGCTTTATTGGCAATTTCTGCCACGCCCTGGATTGTTCCTTCAATAGTTCCGTTCAGCTGATCTATTGCCTGCTGAGGGGTTATCTCACCGCTTGCAATTCCATCTGCAAGTCCCTCTGGGATCTGTACACCGCATTCCTGCGCCATCTGGACAGTCTGCATGAGAGATTCCTGTGTGGCTGCCGGAAGCTCAGCCCAGCCTTCTACAGCCGAAGCAACGGCATTGTCAATAGACTCGCGCAGATCAGAAAAATCATAATCTGTGGAGCCAAGTTCTCCCACCGCCAGCTCATAAGCGGTCTTGTTTGCTGCCATCACCGTTGCTGTATCCTCAGAAATATCCATTGCATCAGTCCACTTCTTGGAGATACCTTTCAGCTGTTCAACACCGTATTCTCCCTGGTTGTCCAAGGTCCATACCATATGCTGGAGCATATTAGCCGCATCAGTTCCTTGCTCCTGGATTGCCTGGATAAACTCGGCGGAGAAAATCGCTTGTCCGCTCTCATCTGTGGCTTCTTTAAGACGCTGGAGATTCTGCTGATAGTTCTGGATTCCATCCACCCAGGACTGCAGGTTTTCGTTCATCTGTTCTGTGGTGATATCATCCCCACCATCGAATTTATCTGCAAAACTGATTTTATCCTGCAAATCAGCTTTGATAGAATCCATGGTGGAATTGTATTCATCCAGGATCTGGCGCATGGCTGTCTTGGCAGCGTCCGCAGCTTCCTGGGAGCGTTCCATAGTTTTGTTGAACCCTTCCAGGGCTGTGCCAGCTCCTGCTGCTGCCAAGCCGGTTGCTTGGATTGCATCAGCATTTTCTTCTTGTGCCTTTGTATTGTCTTCTGTTGATTCAGTATTATCCTTTTTTACTTTTGTAATGTTTTCTGCACTTTTGGCATATCTTTCCTGTTCTTCCGAGCATTTATCAATTGTTTTTTGATTTTCCTCAATTGCTTGAGAATATCCTTCCATTTTCTCTGCACAATCAGCTATGCTCGTAGCTGCTATTCCAGTTGCATCACCATATGCTACTGTTCTTCCATCAATACCATCCAAACGTGAATCCAATTCGCTGCTACTATCGCTTAGATGTTCCATAGCATAATTAAATTCATCCTGTGTTATTGCACCTTTTTCCAATGCCTCTGTATAAAGTTTTGTTTTCTCTGTTGGAAAATCAATATCAACTTGATAGCTTGGATCTACACTGGCCTTCTGTCTTTCCTCTTGGAGCTTTACAATTAATTCTCTCTCTTTTTCCAAGAGTTCCATTCTATCTTCAGTGATTTTTTTCTGTTCCTGTGCTTTATCCAGCTGTACCTGTGCCGCTAAAGACTCATTGATTAAATCCTGTGTGGCTGCAATTACCGCCTGTTGGATTGCTGTTTGCTGATAGTTTTCTACCAGTTTTTCCAGCTCATCATTAGTTACACTCAGTTTATCATTTTCATCATCATAAGCACCAGCCAGTTCTGGAATGGACTGTGACAGTTTGTCCACGATGGATGCCATTTCCTGTTTCTGGACAGCTGTTCTATCTTCAACATTATTTAACTCTTCCAGTCTGTCAGCCAGAGCGCCTACATTTTCCACGGAATTCAGGGTTCCGGTAAACTGATCGTCAATCGCCTGTACATTATCGGCAACTTTCTGGGAGGATTGTACAACTTGATCGTACATTTCTTCCATTGCATCTTTTTGAGGTGTAATCACGTCTGTTAAGCCAGATACAATATCCGTAAGCAGTTCCACACCATCCTGCAAAGGACCTGAAATGTAATCATACGCCGCAATTCCCAGTCCCTCAGTAGCAGAACTAAGCTCTGTCAATTTACCCTGCAGATTATCCTGCATGGTATCTGCCATATCTGAAGCAGCACCAGAACAATTTCTCAGACTTTCTTCATAGCCAGCTACCTGATCAGCTCCAGTATTAAGGAGCATGTTCAAGCCCTTAATGGAGTCAGATGTAAATGTAGCCATGAGCGCAGCCTGCTTCTGCGCATCTCCCATTCCATCTGTAGCAGACTCTACATCTTTCAGGATGTCAGTCGCATCACGGAAATTTCCGTTTGAGTCCATGACTGCTACAGAAGTATCGCCAATGGCGATCTTTCCATCTTTCATCTTGCTGGTCAGATCTCTCATTATAGCAGCAAGAGAAGTACCAGCTTCACTGCTCCGGAGTCCGTTGTTTGCCAAAGCCTCCAGGAAAGAGGTTGTAGTCTCAATGTCCTGACCGGCGGCATTCATGTTGGCGCCACAGTTCTTGTATGCCTCCCCTAGCTCTGCTGCTGTAGTCGAACTGTTCGCCTGCGCGTATGCCATCATATCTGCTAAATGGGTTGACTGTGAAGCTTCCAGATTAAAAGTACTGATATTGTCTGTAACAATCTGGGATGCATCTGCCAGATCCATATTGGAAGCGGCTGCCAACTGCAGAACACCATCAATACCAGAAAGGGTCTGGTTAACAGACCATCCTGCCAAGGACATGTTTGTCATTGCACCGGCAACTTCGGTAGCAGAGAATTTCGTACTGCTACCGAGACTCTTCGCCTTGGATTCCAGTGCTTCCAATTCTGAACCAGTAGCTCCGGAGATAGCCTCCACTTCACTCATTCCGGCTTCGAAAGAGCTTCCTACCTCTACCACATACTCAGCCGCTTCAACAGCCTTATCCTTTAAAGTACCAAGTGCATCTGCCGCAACAGATACACCTTTCATTACAACAGCACTGGCAATTTTTTCACCAATTCCAGTAAATACTTCGCCAGCTTCTCCTGCATTTGTATTTAAATCATCAACTTCAGAGTTTGCCTTTTTTACTGATTTTCCAAATTCATCAATGCTGGTAGCGCACCCATCTGCTGAGTTTTTTGCTTCTTCAAGGTATTTTCCGTTTTCTTCAAGTGCCTTACTGTTTTTGCGCACATCCGTTTCAGCCTGAATTACTTTCTTATTCCAGTCCGTTACACGGCCCTGTGCATTCAACATGTTTGTCGTCTGCTTTGTAAGGGCATTATTCAGCTCTTCAATTGCTTTTTCCTGTTTTTTATAAGAATCGGAGCCTTCCTCGCCCTGCTCCTTCATTTTGTCCAGGGATTTCTGTGCAGTATCAAGCTTTTCCTTAAGCGTTTCTACTGCCTTTGCCTGCTCCTCATATTGCTTTCTTGCATTTCCAAGTCCCGTATTTGCTGCATTTAGTTTCTGCTTAAAAGAGTCCTGCAGCCGGATTAAGTTTTCCTGCTTAGACTGCAAGGCCTGCATGGAGTTTGCGCTTCCTTCAAATTCCTGCGCAAGGCTTTTGGTTTCTGCCTGCAGCATTTTCGTAACCTTTACAGCATTTGAAAATCCCTGTGTATATTCTTTTTCCCCGCCGAGCGCCAGCGTAATTCCAACTTCTTTTTTTGCCATTTTAACTCCTTTTAAGCATAACAAAAGGAGTGTTCACCTTACATGAACACTCCTATGGTAATGCATCAATTGCTGAATCAATTTCTTTCTTCAGCCCATTCATAATTAAATATTCATCATACATCCTGTAAAATTTCCTGGGCGTCATATCCAGCACTCCGGATTCCGTATAATACAATTTTGTCATTCCGATGTAAACTATGCGGGCAATATTCAGCTTTTCATTTGCCCGCTCTTCTGGTTTGGGTCCTCGTCCTCATCTACCTCTGGCATGGATATTCCATAGGCTTTCAGAAGCGCTTTCATAACTTCATAGTAATTGTCAAGCCCGATCATGTCTCCCACATCTGCTTCTGTCACAGTTGAGTATTCAACGCTTGCCTTCATACGTTTATTTCGCTCTGCTTCGTCATTCAGAAGTATGACCACAATATCGCGCATCAAATGTCCATTTCCTGTGTCATTTGCTACATCCTCAAGCACTTCCATTAATGGTTTATCATACTTTTCTTCAATCTGATCAATCATGTTGAGAGTGAAGAGGAAATGTCTTTCCTCTCCATTCAAAACAATTGCCACTCCTCTTGGTTTAAATATGCCCATGTTTTACTCCTTACTTACCGGTTGAAGAATCGGTAACCCCAAGAATTTTATTCACATATGTTTTTGCTTCCGCAAGTGTTTTAAACTCATTTTCGGCTTTCATATCACCATTCTGCAAAGTGTATAAATTACCTTCCATTGTTGTATGTGTAAATGTTACAGTGTCCTGTTTGGTTGCATTCTCATCATTTGGTTCTTTAAACTGTACTTTTAAATAAACCTTTGCTTTAAATACTGTTTCATGTGCCCGGACAGATTTCCCAACAAATCCAATACCTACATATGGCGGAATATCGTTCGCATTTCTGACCATTCCGTCATCTTCTGTCACTGTATGTCCCAGCAGCCATCCTTCATTCTGCATAGTTGGCTCATTCAGTTCCAGTGAAGCTGTACCACCTGTCGGAGATACGTCTGTTTCTACTACATTATCATCACCATAATCTTTTACATCGCTGGTGTTAATATTAAAGTTTGCATTTGCTGCCGGACCAATTACTCTCGCTTCCTTATACTTTGCTGTTGCTTTGCTTACAGACGCCTCTGTATCTAATTTTGCTGCTACAATGTACTCAAATCCAATTTTAGCCATGTTAATATCCTCCTACTATATGTTTATATGTCTATTAAATACTTCCTGCATTTTCTCTGTACATTCAGTCTCTGATCTTTTTGTTGCTCTATCTTCAAATGGGTGAGGTTTCTGATTACCTCCGTTTCCATTCTCCAGATATCCCCACTTTTCTCCGTTTCTTACGCCTTTACTGTCAATTCCAACCGGTCTGACACTAACGTAATGGCCAAACGCATTTTTCTCTGGAGTATCTGGTATCACCGAGCTTGCCAGTTCTCCTGTTGCATATCCGCGGTCTGCCGCGCTGGTTATCTCTTCACGAATGTTCTTTTGAAGGACCTGCGCTCCTTCTGTGAGCATTTCTTCTGATATTGAGTCAACATCTGCAGCATTCTCCAGTGTCTGCAGCAGATCATCCATGGAATCCACCCTGCACTTTGCCATTGCTTCATTGCTCCTTCCTGATGCAAAATGTAATGGTACAAGTTGTATAACCAGTATCCCCTTCATAGCCAGGAATAGAATTCTTGACTGTGAACCCTGCTGTTTCAAGCGCTGCAATAATCTTTTCCTCGGCTGCCAGGTAATTAACCGGTTTCCTTTTGCTCCCGGATGCAGAACGAGAAAACCATGTGATTTCCAGGTGTTGAATCCATTCACTGTGCGAATCATCCCCATAATCCGCCGGGGTTGTCCGTTCAATCATATATACTGCAAATGTATTCGGTTTTTCCTCCAACGGACACGCCAGCGGCCAGATATTTCCTGCTACCAAGTCCGAAAGTGCATTTTCAATTTTCTGGTTCACATTCATCTTCTCACCCCTATGTGCATATGATTTCTATTTTTGCCTTATCTGCCCTGTAGGTTCTCAAAATATCATATACAGCTCCGTCATATTCCAGCTGTGTAGCATATTCCTTTCTGTTTCCCGATAGGTGCGCAGTCTGTTCCCAGTCTTCCAGTCTCATTTCAAGCACAAGCTTAATCTGAATTCCGGCTTGTAAAGCAGCATAATACTCAGATCTTGTAGCAGATTTTTCAGTTACATAAACTGGATATTCTTCTGTGATGCTTTCCTCCGCAAATCCATCTTTATCCTTCGCATTTTTCACTACCAGAAGCTTTGCTTCTTCATCCATCCTGGTTCACCTCTTTTTTACCGTAATCTCCAGAAAGAGCCATAGAATCTCTCAAGGCGGCATATGCCGCCCTGAATGTTGTTTGATCTTTGTCATATCCATAATGCCCCTTGCAATAAAGTTTTAAAGCCTGCTTACACAGGGGTTCTTCTGGATCAGTTACATATACTCCAACCAAGCTAAGATCTACTACACACGCCTCGGCAAGATCCGTGACGTCCAACTTTGTCACCTGAGATTTTCCCCGAACTGTTCTCATAAGGTCTTGTATCAGATTTTCAGAAAACGTCATTCATAAGCACCTCCAGCAGTTCTTCTTTTTTCATTTTAGAATATCCTGGGATTTCTTTTTCCTTGGCTGCTGCTTTTAGCTGTGCTATTGTGTAAGCACTGTAGTCAACAGTATTTGCCGCCGCTGCTGCCCGGCTTGTTATTCCCCCGCCTGAGTTTTCTGATCTGTATCACTTGTGGCTTCTGTCACGGTATATTTCAACAGAGCATGTGCCTTTGTGGAAGTAACACCACCATCCGCGATAGCATATCCACAATAATCAGTGTTTCTGGCTTTTACATGATCCTCAGTCATTACTGTGAGATCTTTGTTTACGTTTGCCTGATAGCCTACATATGGACTGGACATCAGGACTTCACCGTCCTCCATGGAATCATCCTGTTTTACCATCATTCCAAGCACTCTAAATACACCGGATTCAGATGGATCCGGAATGAAAATCGGTTTTCCATTTTTATCTGTTACATTTGCCAGTTCACTCCAAATAGTGGTGGAATTTGCATAAATTTTAAGCTCATTTGCCCCAACTTTTACCTTTGCTCTCGCATTGGTCAAATCCTGGTATGCAAGCTTTCCCTTCTCATAAGTTGTAATCTGTGGAGTCTTATCTTCCTTTTCCAGAGCTGTAACTACCCCCAAAGGTTCTGGCTTGAACTGATCGCTTGCACTTGGCTTTCCTTTACCATGGGTTACTCCATATCCAAGCCCTGCACCAATTTTTCTTGCCAGTTTCCGCTGAATATAATTAATAAAATCATCAATTGCCATCTCTTTCAGTTTCCAGGAAATGGTTACGCATCTGGATAATTCACAGCCATTCAGTGCGAGCTCCTTCAGTGTATCTTTTCCATCTGCAGTTACGTCTGCCTCTTCGTACCATTCGGCAGCAGTGGATTCATCTCCAATCGGAACATTGTAGTTTCCTTTGACATAGGTTTTCTGAATATCGTTCCAGTACGGATACAGCTCTTCTACCATATCCCAGATACCGTCAGCTACTGTTTTTGGAATAACCACTCCAGTATTTTCAGTTGTATGGGTATATGCATTTGCTTTTTCCATGATCTCTGTTTCTTTTGCAGTAAGAGTTTTCCCCATCATGGTTTTAGCCCATGCCATTTTATAAGCATCAGTACTATGCTGATCATTCTCTAAGCTGCCAGCAGTTTCCTGAACAAAACTCATTTTCGCAGTGGCCTCTCCACCACTTGCAGCAGCCGCTGCTACGGAATCATTCAGATCCTGGACGTTGAATGCACGCTGGTTACCTTCCAGGGCTTTTGCAGTTGCCATTGCTTCTGCAGTCTTGTCCCACTCTTCATCCAGAGCTTTTACCTCTTCCATTTTTGCATTTGCTTCATCCAGTTTTCCTTCATTGATAAGACCGTTAGCCTCTGTGATAAGGTTTTTACGACTTTCTGTGTACTCGTTATAAGTCATCTCTCATTCCTCCTGTTAATCCATTAATTTTCTTTCAGCCAAAGATAATAATTCAGCTCTTGCCCTGGCTATTTTTACAGCTTTTTCTTTCTCTGTGCCATCCCCTGTATCAGCTTCCATCATAGCTTTTACTTTCGCCATCTGCTCAGATGATGGCAAGTGGAAATTTACGGCAGCAACGAAAGGTTGCTTTTCTTCCGGCTCCTGAAACATCACCTTGTCAATTAACCCTCGTTCTTTCGCCTGTTCAGCAGTAAGCCAGGTTTCATTTTCCATCATTTCCAATGCGTCCGACTCGGACATTCCAGTCTTTGCAGTGTATGCTGTGCACAATGCCTGATCGGCAGTTCTAAGAACTTCTGCCATGTGCTCCATATCACTGTGATTTCCCCTGGCTCCTGAAGATACACAATGCACCATCATGAGTGCCGTTGGAGACATTTCACAGTAAGCGGCACATGCCACTATAGAAGCAGCACTGCAAGCCTCCCCCATAATGTATATACGCATATCATGTTTTTCCGCAGCGCTCCTGAGTAAGGTATAAATCTCAGATCCAACATCGATTATTCCGCCTGGGGAATTGATATATACCTCAATCTCATCTCCTGGGACTGCTGCCGATAAAACCTTCATTACGTCTCTCGGACATGTACTGTCTTCGCCAAACCAGTCATAATACCATTTATAGTCATTTGGTATCATTGCTCCTCTGACATCAATTCTATGTTTCAACTTTCTTTTCACCTCCATGCATCTCTATATAAGCAGCTTTTAACAACTGCCCCATTAATCCTGCCATTTCGCGGTAATTTTCACCGTTCATTTTGTTAAGCATACTTTCCAGCATGTCCACCACCTGGGTATCCAGTCTCCTGATTGGCTTATCTCCGCCCTCAATAGGTGCCAGATTCAAGATTGCACGCCATTCATTGGGTGTCATTGCTCCTCGATCCACCATGGACTGAAATGCAAGTTTGGTACTCATGCTTGCACACTGGAGGTTGCTGGACTCATATGTTATGTAATTTCCACAGCCTCTCTCTCTTGGTGAAAAGAGCTTTGTTGTAAGCTCTTTCCCAAGCTGTATTGCAACCGGTTCAATTTCCGCCTCATAATATGCTGTCCACTGATCTTCATTCCAATCTGACTGCACAATATGTTTGTTGGTGTTAAAGAAAGAATAAATCCGGTCTGTGATCCGGTCCGTCTGTGACGCATTCGGAACATAGTCCTTTGCTTCAATCTGTTTTGCGTCGACCTTAGCATCCACACCAGCTGCTCCGAAAGTATCCGTTTCAATAGCAAGATAATTCTTTACAAACTGTTCTACATTGGTTTTTACATCTTCCGGACGCATGGAACTGGTAAATTTCAGCAGCCAGCGGATAATTCCGGAATTTTTAATTGCCTTCACAATTCCCTGGTCTATGTATCCAACACACTCCATTAGCTGAGCCAGCGCCGGTGCCGGATTTTCTCCGAAGATATCATTCCCCTCATAATCCTGGCGCAAGTGGATAATATCCGAATACCGAAAGGTACCCGTTTTTCCATTCTTGTAAGTGAATTTCAGAAAAAGTTCTTCTGCAGTCCCATATATCGCTTCCACCATTGTTGCCGGAATCGGATACATCTGCTCTGCATATCCATTCTCATCTCGAACGATCAGTGCAAAAGCATTGTTGCTAAGGCATAGCTGATTCGCAAGCTTTTCCTGGAACATCTGCCCTGTCATATAAGGATTCGGGTTACTTAAAAGCAGCTTTATACTGGTTTTGGGGTTTACCTTTAACCCTTTTTCGTTTTCCTGTATATGTTTTGCCACAAGTTTTCCGATAGCTTTCACCTTTGGACGAATGCATGCCCGGATGATATCACTGTCATATAATTTTCCATTCCAGGAATAATAATGTTCGCCCCAGGTTATCACCATCTTGTACTGTTCACTTGTATTAGGCTTATCTGCGGTAGGTTCCCTCCCTCGATTTTTGTTTCTGTTCCAAAATGCCATATATACCTCCTGCTTAAATCAAGCTTATATACTCATCAAATTTATCTCTAAGGACTACGTAGCCATCAACCAACGCCATAGTTCCATCAATTCTTTTTCTTGGATCATCTGTTTTTACAGGCTGAATATTTCCATTTATGTCAGTCCTTACCGCCGTATTTGCCAGGCACATTTTGTCAATTGGATTGTTATCGTAAACGACCTTCTTGGCACTCAGATCCGCCTTTAACTCTTTCATGGGCTGAGAAAGAGTTGCAACGCCCTGCCGGATTGGTATCATTGCAGATTTTCCAAAAGCAGCTTCGAACTCTCGCAAAAGTGAATCATCAATATGCCATGGATCATAACCTATCGCCATCATGTAAATATCCTCTTTTTCCTGTATTTCCAGATACCAGTCTAAGATTACCTTCTTATTCACCTTATAGGTATCAACCGTTCTCAGCAGTCCCTGTTCTTTCCACAAGGTGTATGGTGCATTGTCACGTCCTTGTCTTCTTCCGGAGTTTTCATATTCATCCAATACACGCTGTGGAAGCCAGTACATCTGCTTAACATAAATCTTTTCATCACCCTTGCGCATGCAAAGTACCTTCGCTGCATTCAGATCCACACAATCAGCTGCATCAAACCCGCCAATTCCATACCGGAATTTTTTATCCCCAATTCGTTCTTCATTATTGAGATCTTCCCAACGGAGCCATGCAGTTTCCGCAGTCTGTTTAAGATTAAAGTCTTTTACAAGAACTGTTGGTTTGAATGTAGGATCATCTTTTGCTTTCTGCACCATTTGCCGGAGATAATCGTAAGATTTGATCGGACCAAGGCCAGGATTTGCCTTTTCCCAGCATTCTTCTTTATCCCATTCTTCTCTGTCATCAAGTTCATAAATAAACGGAATAAATCTATTATTCTGTATTTTTCCCTCCAGGATTCCTGCTGCATAGTCATACTGTGCGTCAAATATTCCGTTTCTGATAAATCCGTTTGTTGTAATACAAAAAAGCAACGGTTGCCGTCTGGCTCCCATTGCCTGTTTTACCAAATCATAGATATCTCTGTTTTTTATAGCAGCAAGTTCATCAATAACCCCACCATGAACATCAAGTCCATCAAGGCTGTTGGTGTTACTTGCCAATGCTTTTATAAATCCAAAATTCTGTTTAAAATAAAGGTCGCTTGCTCTCTTTTTGATATGCTTGCTTAACAAGGGACTTTGCTGAACCATTTTGTAGCATGCAGTAAATCCAAGAGCTGCCTGATCGCGCATGGTTGCCACATTGTAAATCTGCGGAGCACCTTCCCGATCATTTACTAAAAGATCAATTTCCACAGATGCAGTTTCCGTTGTTTTACCGTTTTTTCGACCTTCAACAATCAAACATTCATTGTACTGGCGAAGGTTATTGTCATCTACAAATCCATATATTGCCTGAAACCTGGCTTTCTGAAATAACTCCAACTTTAAAGGAGCTCCAATCCTGCCAGATGGAATCTTACAAAATCTTTCGATAAAATCCGTGTGACGTTTTGCAATATCATAGTCAAAATGAAATTCCCCTGGAGAGTAATACTGTTCAAGGAGCATGTCTGCAACTCTTTTCATTTTTTCACAGGCTACAATCTTACCATCCAAAAGGCCGGTGAAATACTGCTCAAATTCCGTCATTTACCCACCGCCCGTCAGAAAGTCTATGAGCTCATCACTCTTGGTCTGTCCTCCTGCTTTTTGAAGCATATCGTCTAGCTGTTTCACGTAAGAAAGATAATTTTTTGCCAGGTTATTATAGATTTCAACCTCACTGCACTTTTTAATCCCCTTCTGATTCGCCCCATTCTGGTACTCTTCCGTGTATCCTTTCAGGTTGATAATGTGCTCTAATTCCATCATGGAAACAGCCATAAACGCTGCAGAATTCATAAGCGATTCCGCATTTTTCTTACGCTTCAAATCCAGATCTTTGTAAATTGATTTTATTTTTTTCAGTTCTTTTTTAATCATTGCTTCTTTATTCAAGAGTTCCCCTGTTTCGGCAAAAATCGGGTTATTTTTCTGCAACGTTCTCACCTCCTACTACACCGGTCACGCGATTTCTTCGTGCGTAAAAATTAATCTCCCCTCCCGGTTCGTGTTCCCCTACGCCCTAATCGTTTTTAGGGGGGACTGGCACCAGATTGCCCTGTGAATCAAAGGTATATTCAATCAAGCCAGGAACAGCTGCTGCCCCATGCTCTGCATTATGGCAAGCATGGCAGTCGTATTTCAGATTACCAAAGCCCAGACTGATGTCTGGATCATTGATATTCTCTGGAGTAAGATGTATCTTGTGGTGCACAATATATCCAGGTACCTCATGGCAAGACTCACACATTCCACCATCAATAGATTTTCGGTAAGCTATATAAGCAGCTCTGCACTTCTGCCATTGTCTTGATTGATAAAATGCTTTTGCAAATTCTCTTGCCATGCTTGTCCTGCCTTTCTGCTGCATAAAAAGAACATCCAGCATTCAACCGGATGTTCTTAGAAAAATATGTATGAGTCGATATCGTACCATTATATCGGCGGCACAACCGAATCGGAACCTACGGAATCAAACCGCCGACACACTGGTTATAAGCCAGCTGCTCTACCACTGAGCTATGTTCCGGGTTTGCAATCCATACGTGCCGCTATACCAATCGCATGGAGGTTTCCCAGTTCTTCCCTGATTCTTTTTATTTACGTCTGCAACATTATTTAAGAAATCTCATTCCTACCCTCGAAGTACACAGACAGTGTTGCGGCACTTGCATCTTCATTACTCATTAAGGAGAGTTTTGATTTTTCAATACAACTGCCAGGCATTTTACCTGGCAATCATACTTACTTAATCTGTGGGGTTTACTTGAACCGAACAGTGTTCTTTATCCACTTGGTTCAGTTTATATTATTACATATTAAATCGTGACATGTGTGACATTCGTGACATTTTTTATTTTTTTCTTAAAAATCTTTCGAATTCTTTTTTCACAGAATTCTCTGTGGCTTTAGGTCCCAGTTTTCGTGCCACCTGCTGCCAGGTCAATCCATCAAACAGCTTCCACTTGATGATTCTTTGCATTCTCATTGGGATCCTATTCATCCACTGCTCCACGTCTCGTTTTATCCTGTTCGCGTTTTCTTTTCTTTCTTCCAGGAGTTTTTCCTCTTCATCCATGAGATTTCTATCTTTCATGGTTTCTCGCGTTCCCTGGATTCGAAAGCTCTGCGGCTGGTAAGGAAATTCAGGATTACTGCCCCGGACAGAATCCTGAGTTACTTCTTTTCTTTTCCTCAACCTTTGAATCTCCACTTCCGTCTCCTCGATCAGTGCACAAGCATCTATGTACTGTTCCAGAATTCTCTTGTCCATTTGTCTCACCTCCCACGATTCTGTCAATTCGTTCAAATTCAATTACCCATACCCATGGATTTGCTTCCCAGCCGTAACGGTTAAGATCATTTTTCTTGACAGTGCCATTCCATAGGCTTTTCCATTCAGCCATTGCCATTTCCGTATCTCCAGCATGAACTGCCATGGAAGAAAGTCCCTCGTTACGAATTTCGGTTATTGTTATATCCTGCAGTGGTTCTAATTTTACGTTTTTGACCACAAGAAAAATGCGTGCTGCTTTTCTTGGCATATGAATTGATGGATGCCATTTTGCGAATAGTATTCTTATTCAATCCAGCTTCATTCATCATTTGTCTAATTTCCTGTCTTAATGCAATTTCTTCCACTCTCATTCATTCCCACCACCCTTCACAATTTCGATCACCTTACCAGCAAGGCAGACTGTGCAATCAGCTTCTATACATTCCTCCCGAAAACAATCTGGGCTGATATTTGATTCCATCATTCTCTTGATCTCTTCCAGCTGCTCCACAACCTTATCCCTATTATAGGCTGTTGGTTGTTCGACAATTCTGTTTCGTGCAAAGTTATATAGTGCTTTATCCATTTTATCTGATGTATTCCATTCTTGTAATCTTTCAAGAACCTTATCAGCGTCAATCAGTCTCATACTATTTCCCCTCCTCATATGGTCTTGGAAGTGGCATCCATGCAATGACTTTTAATTTCTTCCAGCCACTCGTCCCATTAATTATTCCACTAAATTTACCTCCAACAACATATCCTAGCCCATATGTTTGATACATACAGTTAAAATTTCCATATCTGTAATATTCAAACCAGACAAGTACTGTTTCTAATTCTTCTGGCAGTCCCTTGGCAACAGGAATCCACCTATTTTCTTCCAACTGTTTCACAACCTTATCCGCATCATAGGCGGTCGGCTGATTATCAATTACTTTCGAGAGTGTAGATAATGGCACGCATTGAAAGTTATCTTCAAATTTTCCACTGCATTTGCAATTTTTCTTCAGTAAGTCTGCATCAATCAATCTCACGTTTCTCATTCTCCTTATACGGTTCTGGAAGCGGTCGCCAAGCAACAATGCTATCTTCTGCATAGTAATATCCCGTTGAACTGTACCATCCGCATCCAATAGGCTGTCCCAATACCGTCACTGGCATCTGGCAGATCCCATATTCTGCAATATAAACCTTTGTATTCTTCTTGAAAGTAACCAAATACTGTCCATACTCTGTAGGTTTTTCCTTTGCTGGAATCCAACCTTTTTTCTTCTCATCCTCTTCCAGATCTGCTAAAAGCGTATTTACAATATCAAGTGCACTTCCTGGAAGTCCCTGCTTATATTGAGTTTGCTTTTCCAGTTCCCACTTGTACTGTTTGAGTCTCTCTTTTACTCTGCTCATAGCCTTTCCCTTTCTTTTATCACTTTCTTATATTTGCAATAACGCCAAACACAAATGACTGTATATGCGTTTTTCTTATACTCTTCATTCCTGCACTGACCGTCTTTTGTGTCGTATATACACTCTTTACAATATCCAGGATGGTCTGGGTGCAAGATTATCTTGGCACTCATTTCTTTTTCCTCAATAACTGCTGCCGGATCAGATCATACTCCAGAAGCAGGTTCCGGTCTTTGTTTCTGCTGAGGGTTCGGTCTGCGGCTCTTAGATAATATCTGTCGTTTATCCTTCTTCCTTCAGCTGCGGCGCCGTACAAACTCCCGACTGTTCGGTTCAGCCTTTTTGATGCTTCTTTTATGGTTACTGCCTCTTCTGATTCTTTTGTTATGTCTTCTGTGATCTCATATAATGTCATAGCCAATTCCTCCCGAAGATCTTCCGGAACTGTTCCCTGCTGCCAATCTGGTTCTCAAAGGCTTCCTGTCCCTGTCTGTGAAGCTCATCCATTACTGCTTTGTCTCTATGTACAGCATGTTTACCACTCGAATGACACTCCAGACACAAATAAACCTTTAATCCATATTTTTCTGATAGTGTCCGATTCGGGCCACCAAATATATGATGTTCTTCAGTATGTCCATATCTGCCGCACAAGTAGCACCTGTCTTTTCTACTTCCAAGAATACTTACTGGATGGGACATTCTTTTTTTCTTTTTTTCACCTTTCGGAAATTTTAGTCCGCTCATAGTTCTTCCTTCTTACCTTTTCTTTGTTTTCTAACTGAACGGAAGTTCTTCTTCAATTCCGTCTGGAATGTTCATGAAGCCGTCTTGTCCTACATCTGGAGATGGCTGCGGAGCATTCTGCTGGCTGCTGCCGGATCCAGAATTTTTACTCTCAGCAAATTCCTGTTCTTCCACAACAACCTCTGTAGTATAAACGTTCTGTCCATCCCGGTTGGTATAACTTCCAGTCTGAACATGTCCCACAATAGCAATCTTCAAGCCTTTCCGGAAGTATTTCTCCACAAACTCGGCAGATCTGCCAAACACTACACAGGGAATAAAGTCCGCAGTTGCATCTCCATCTTTTCTGATCTTTCTATCTACGGCCAGCGTGTATCTGGCAATTGCCAATGAATTTTCTCCAGAGGTGTATCTTACCTCTGGATCTCTTGTTAAACGTCCCATTAAAATTGCTTTGTTCATCTTTTCTCTCCCCTATCTTTCTTTGATTCATGCAAACACCAGGCGATCACGCCAAAGGCTCCGATCAGTACACCAACCCCCATTGCAACAATTACATCTACCATCTAATTCATCCCCATTCCAAACATCTTTTAAGAGCTTCTGGATCATTCTTTTCATATAAGCCACAGCTTGATACTGGATAGTTAATCCATCCAGATCCACAATTTCTTTTTTCTCTTCAAGGTTCTAAATAAACAAGATTACCACTTCCATAGCAAATTCCCCATTTTACACCATTTCTTAATCCTGGCTGTGGTCTGCATCTTGGACATTCTGGACAATCTATGTATTCCTTGTTTCCAATCTTGCTCATTTAGCTCCACCTTTTTTCACGATACTGATTGCATTCTGAATTGCCTTATTCCAATTTCTTGTACTTATCTTTTCAGCAACACTGTCATCCTGTTCAGTATCTTTTAGTTTTTCCAATTGCTCTACAACCTTGTCTACGTCATAGGCAGTTTGTTGTTTTCCAATAACTCTCCTTAAATCTGACAAACTTACACATTTAAAATTATCTTCAAATTTCCCTGTGCATTTGCAATTTTCCACCAGTAAATCTGCATCAATTAGTCTCATGTTATTTTCTTCCCTCCTGGCGGATGCTTCTAAGCATATCTTCAATTCCTTGTTCGTAGCCCTCATAGAAACTGTTGGCTCTTTCTATTTCCCTGCACTTTTTTCTTCCGGCTGCTGCCTGGAGGTTATCCGCAATTTTCTCGATTCCTTCGTATGTCTCTTTTTCCATTGTCTCACCTCGTTCTGAGGAACCTGGCCAGCATACTGTCTCTCCAGTCTGTTACCTGTTCGAATTCCCATTTGTTACAACTGTAGTCATCTGTGATCCAGATTCCCTTCTTGTCGCAGAGAAGATCATCATTGTAATCGCATGTTTTACATGTTCTATCTTCCATCTGTTTTCCTCCTTGGACACCACTTAGGGCTTGTCTTGACTGTTATCTCTGTTGAATGTCTCTCTGTTTTGCAAATCAATGTATCAGCCGGACAACTAACATGTTCCCTTACCTCCGGATGTTTACAGTACCAGTGATTAGGTCTCCCATTCATATCTTGAAACTCAGTATTTTCACATTCTCTACATTTCGGTGCCATCTTTGATTTACCGCCTTTCTGCCTCATTCATCGAAGATATCATAATCCTCAACCGTTTCTTTCATACTTGCTATAGGTCTGCCTTTTACATATTTGTCGCAGTTAATGGCACTGCAACCTCTGGAATGTCCGGTTTTGCAGATATAGTCACAATTTCCAAGATTGGGATTTAATTGTCTGTATATGCAGCTTGAACATTTTCTCCCAGTAGATTTCTTGTTACCCCTCAGCACTTCCGGCTTAATACCTCGCTTTCTGAACCAATACCTAACTGTTGACGGCCAGGTTTCATATTTTTCTGCAATCTCTTTCTGTGAACTTCCGGTTTTCACCATCTGTATGATTTCTTTACGGTGCACGTCCAATTCTTGTACTTTGGTCTCGTATTTTTTCACAGGACCACCTCTGCATCCGAGGGCATATTAAAGATTCTTATTTTTTCTGGATGCTGAGCGGCAACCTGGATAGCACAGAGAACACGAACAGTTTTTTGTTCTGTACTATATTCTCCCAGGACAGCTCCCACCTTCTTGTCTTTGGTATGTGCCAATATTTGATAGGAACCGGTTGGCATACGGACTGTGGTAGTTGCTTTTCCAATCATATCTATCAGCTGATTACTCTGTGATCTGATTTTCATTTCTACATTTTTCTCCTTTCAGATAAAATCCTGGTAGCATTAACCAAATTCGCCGTATTACGTTCATACTGGCGCATTTCTTTCCGCAGCTCATCAGCCACTGTAAATATTACCTTCATAAAATTTGTTTTTATCCCTATAGCTTTGATTTCTCTGTACTCTGAAGGACTTACCATTGTTTTAATCAGTCTTTCCTTCATCCATTTAGGTGGATTTTGACCATACATTTTTCTATATTTCTTTTTCAACATTCTGAAATTCATATTTCACCGCCTCCCTGCTGCCCGGAGCTGTCTCCTGGGCTTGTCATAGTCCAGGAGCAGCTGCCTTTTCATGCTTGTCCTCCACATATTTATCACAATTCTCAACACTACAGCCCCTTCTGTGACCAGTTTTCCCTATGTAGTCACAGCCGCCTTTTCCCGGGCTTGTTTCTCTGTATTGGCAGGTTGCACACTTCTTTTGGTTTCCTTGCTTGTCAATTCCATGTCTCGCCATCCAGTGAGTAACCGTTGACTGAACAACGCCTAATTCCTTTGCAATTGCATACTGTGATTTTCCGTCTTTCAGCATCTGGATGATTTCTTCCTGGCAATCATCCAGCTTGCTTTTGTTCTTTGGCAGATCTACCAATTTCTTTTTTACAGCCTTAGTGGAGGATTTTTCTGTCTTTACCATCTGTTCTACTTCTTGTTTGAACTCAAAATCCTCTATTGCAGGCACATCCACCAGGTAACGGTTTCTCTCCAACATTTTTTCCAGAGCCTCTACTATGAATTCAGTGCCATCGTTTTTTAGACTTTCATCATACATCACCAGTACTTTCTTCCCTTGGAGAAACTTTTTCAGAGCATCCTCTAACTTTATTTCCTGCAGCACATCTCACACCGCCTCTCTGTCAAATCCAAGTTCTTTGTAAATGTTGTAATTATCCAGATCTTCAAATTCGATTTCAATATCCATTTCTTTTTTTATCTGCGCATAGGCTGCTGCAGCTCCCACGCGATCCACATAAACCCTGGCCGCTTTGTAATTTTCCATGAGCTTTTTATTTTCTTCTGTATATCCCCAAGCCATCTTACTCGCATATAAGATAATCAATATATTGATGATGGCGATATAGTCCTCTGCCCTGGTAAGCTTCTCCTGGGCTTCCTTCATCAAAGCGGCAGTAACATTTTCTCTGATTTCTTTTTCCTTCAGTTCCAAATATGTCTTTAAGACAACAGCTTCCTGGCCAGTTATGTCAGCATCCCCCTCTACCGGCAGTGCAACATTCAGTGGTAGTGGCATCTTGCTTTTTGACAGTTCCTTTGCCTGTCGTCTTCTCTCTGCTCTGTTCATCTTTTTCCTTTCTGAATCGCTTTCAGAAACTCAACAAGCTCCGTCTCACTGTTTGGATATTTATTGTATTTAGCATGGTATGTCCATTTTGGAATCTGATTTTTTCTGTCTGGCTCTGGGCCACCTACTAAATGCATGTAGTACGATTCGCCCGGATTATACCAATGTGACTGCTGCGGTTCTGGATCATACTCTTCTACGATCAGTCGTGTGCCATTTTCGAAGTCATACTTGTAATACCTCGCGCCTATATGTTTGTCTTCGTACCAGAGTCCCCACAATTTATAACTTCTCAGCCATGCCTTACGTTCTGTGTCATTTCCCATAATGTCAAGAGGCTCTTGTTCATGTTCTTCTTCCCGGCAATCGTACACCAAGCTCTGATTTTCTTCAGTATCCTGCTGCCTTTCGTCCGTGATTTCAGCTGCCTGTTGGCAGCATTCTGGCTTGTCCGAGTCGGACATTTCCATTGTTTCTTCTGTAAGATCAAATTCTGAAGAATCTGGATCATACAAATTAACAAGCTCTAACACCAGACGGATATAGCTCATCTTGCTTTCCTTCTTTTGGGTATTGGATTGGATCGTTATTCCCCTTGAATACCCTTCGAATGTATAGCTGAATCCATCACACGCCTGGCTATGATATCCATAAGGAGCATATTTTTTCTGTAGCTCTTGAGCTCGCTCCCCGTTTTTTTTATATTTTCGACAAATCTGCATGATTCCCTTAAGCAGTTCCGGATACCTGGTGCAAAGCTCTTTCACAGCTTCTTCTGGTTTCCATTCACTCCAGGAATTATTTATCTCTTCAAGAGTCTCCATTGCTTCATTTGGCTGTGTTTCAGGCGGATCTGGTTCTTCTTTCTTAACTCGCTCCTGGTACTCAAATTCCATGCGTTTCTTCGACACATAGCAGACCTTTCCACCTTTTTCATCATAGAATACAAAATCTTTTTCTTTGCCTCTCTGCACTGCGGCAAATTCAGCTCCCATTGCCCGGAAGCGTCTGGCGGCGCCCACATACATCTTGGCATATACATCTTCCAGGAAGATTTTTATTATCCTTGCAATATCCGGAGTAAATACCTCATCTTCCCTGTAATACGGGCACTCTTTCTGTGGATCTACCAGCGGAGCCATCTTTACTGATTTCTGTTTTTTTCCGTATTTTTCTATCAAGGTTTCTGCCAACTGCTGCCAGGTGATCAACTTTTCCTCATCACTGTCCGGATTAAAAAGAATTCCATCCTTTTTCCCCTGATAATTCAGATGTCCATTTCTGATCCGAACACCATCATACAGGGTGCTAAGCATGTAAATTGACATATTCTTATCTCGCTTCTGGATCCGTTCTGTCGTGGACCGCTTCAAACTCTCAAAAAATCTGTCAATCTGAACGTCCACATCAATTACCGTGTCATCTTCCGGCGGACGATATTTCCCGGTTACTTCTGCCAGCGTAAGCTGTCCTGGAATCTGGCGGTTTAGCTCCTGTTTTTCTTTCAACGTCTTTACTTCCGGAAGTGTAATTGCTCCATTCTTCTGATACAGTTCCAGAGCCTCTTTCTGGTGATTCTCATCCAGATCGGTCAGCTCCCTGGCCACGGATATATTTATCTTCGCATTCTTAAACTCCTGCATAAGCTCAGGGCTCAGCTTTTTCTGAATTGCATGATATCTTTCCAGCTGAGTCCCGGATGTTCCAAGTGTTGCCTGTACCATTTTCCTTGTGGTTCCCTGCAGATCGACCAAATCCCGGAGCTCTTTAATCACTTCCTCCGTGATAAGGGCTTCCTTCATTTTCTCCCAGTCGGTTTTCTCCCGGAACCGGTTTGCCTGGATGATTCCCAGCTTATTAAGCAGCTGTTCCACTTTTTCATCTTTATCTTCTGGAAGCTTCTCCGTGTTCAGCGTCACTTTGGTATATTTACAATTAATCTTCCGGAACTCTTCATGCCCCTCTTCTACAAGCATTCTGCAGCACATTGTACGGCAGTGTCCGGATATGATCCTGTCTTTACCATTCACATCCTCAATCAGAACATCCTGCATTACACCAAACAAAAGAATTGAGTTTTTCAGTCCCTGTAGTCGCTCTGGATCTGTAGAATAGAAATTCTCCTTGGATGGTTCTAGTTCAAAAACATCACGATACACTGTATCACTGATATTCTCAGTCTCCACGGGCTTTCGGTTGTTCACCATATCTGCCAGATTAAATGCCATCAGGCTTCCCTCCCTTCCGTCCATTTATCCATCATGATTCCTGCTGCCACCAGATACTCTTTTACCAGGCGTTTGTAATCTTTTGCAGCCAACGAACGCGGAGAATACAACGGAATAGGCTTTCTTGCATACGTACATTCAGACACTTTCCTGGAATAACGGATTCTTGTACTGAGAATAGGATATCCTGCTGCCTGTATCAGTTCTGCTCCCTGCTCCTGTGCCAGATTGTTTTTGTCATACTTTGTGATAAAGATCCAGTAATTCTTCAGATCTTTATTCAATTCCTCTTTTGTGTATCCGATCTGATTCACCAGTTCCGGAAGACCTTCTGTGGTATTATCATCAATTTCCACTGGAATCAGAACATCATCACAGGCTGTCAGCGCATTAATTGTGGATATATTAATATCCGGTGCATTATCGATTATGCAAAAATCATACTGCTCCGCCACGCATGCCAGTGCATTTTTGATTCGGAACTGCTGTGGCCGCGTCTGATCAAACATCACTTCCTGGTTTGCCATCAACAGACGCATATTCGCCGGCAATACATCCAGATTGTAATATGCCGTGTGTCTGATCAGCTTTCCCATCCAGTCTTCCGGATGTCTGGCAGTCATAATCCGGTCAATACCTTCTCCATCCTGTGTGCGGCAATTCAATCCTCTGGAAGCGTCCCCCTGTTTATCGTTGTCCACCAGGAGGACTCGGTTTCCCTGCTCCGCCAAAATATAGGCGAAGCTATTGGATGTAATTGTTTTGGCTACACCGCCTTTTAAATTGATTACTGCTATCGTCCTCATACTTTTCCTCTTTTCATCTTTTTATGGTTTTACGGCTCCGTCTATTTCTTTGCTTTCGGTCGGCTTTTTCCATCCACTCCGGCTTTCCACCTTCCGGCTCATCATCAAAATAGATCTCGCCATCATCCCCTCTGTAGTAGTGGAAGTTCATACCAGCTCTTGTTATTGTTCCTATGTATGTCATTGTCCTGGGATCCTGTTCCGGGCGCAGACTCCATCCTTTTCCCCAAAGTTCAGCTATCTCCATGCTTTATCATCTCCTCCTGGAGCCACTGTGAATATGAATGTGTACCGGCAGATGAAGAAACTTCCAGCTTAAGCCTGTCAATAGGCTGGTAAACCTTTCTCCATTCATCCGCATTCTTTATCTCGTTCCCCTTTGTATCCTTAAAGCCACCTGCTGCCAGATCTGATATTCTCAGAACTCTGGATGCCACGAAGGTATCTTTCGTGTGTATACAGATCTCGCAGGAAGAATGAAATCTTGCCAGTGCCTCCGCAAGCGCCTGCAGGTTGCATTGATGATATGTGCTTACCACACATCCAAATCCTTCCCTGGTCACAATCTGTCCATGATGCATGATTTCAATCACGTATCCATATTTTCTCTGTATACATGCCTGGCACTGTTTGTCCGTTTCCAGGTAAATATTCACCTTCATGGTTCTAACCCTCTTCTCTTTAAATTCGTCTGTTTAACCGGATCATTGTGTAATGCCGGTAATTATATCCAGAAACCGGATTCTTTCCCTCATACAGATTCGCTATGTAATAACCTTTCTTCGGCTTTACTTTCTTCGGCCAGCGCTTCAATTCTTTCGGCACTGGTTCCGGGAGCGGCATATTTCTCGAATGGCTATAGCTGCTTTCACTAACTCTTGGTTTTGCCAGGGTACCATCTTTCTTCTTTTCCCTGGTTCTCTCATCCTTAGTGATGTAATCTGCCAACTTTTGAAAATCTTCTTCCGGACAGTTACTCTTTCTGATCTGGGTTACATACACCCCACCGTAGGGCCAGGCTCTTTCTATGAGACTGGCGGTGTCTCCGATATCGTTTATGACAAAATGGATGTGCCAGGCTCCCTTGGTTCCTTTTTCAATGTTTCGGATCCAGAAAAGCTCTCTTCCTCTTTTCCTGTAAATCTTTCTTAGCTTGTCCATTACTGCCAAAAACTGTTTCTTTGCCGTGTCCATATCTGGAGGGCGGTTCTCGGGCTTGTATGTGTAGGTGGCCCACAGATCACCTGGGGAAAAATATTCCATTAAGCGGATCTTTGCCTTTTTCGACTTATTCCAGCGGTTTACTCTCTGGATGTCTTCCGGAGTGGTCTTCCTCTTCGGCAATCTCTTCTGCCCCTTAGCTCCATATTTACCATCATGATTCTCTTCCACATACAGGATATCCTTCTTCTGCAGATACCAGGTTTTACGCTTTGTTTTCATACCAAAAGGCTCCTAAGTTTAATATCTTAATCGAGTACCAAACAGGGGAATTTCACCCCTGGTTTTTCCTCGATTTCTTGACTTTTTTGCGGCCCAGTGATACTATGTAATTGGTTGATTACATATGGACCTGAGTCGGTGCACCCCATGCATCGGCTCTTTTTCTTTGGTTTACATAATTTCTGTCTTGGTTCGGTTTTCACGCTACCCCACAACCTTTTCTTCTCATTGCTTCCACTTCCAGCTTGATCTGCTTTGCTCTCCACTGATCGAACTTCTCTGTGTCAAAGAAAATCTTGCTATTCTTCTTTGCTGGATCCAGTTTCCCTGCAAAATCATTGTCCTTGCGGCGGTACACACTCAACAGGTATTCCTCTGACAGCCCGGTAAAGGCTGCCAGATCCGCCAGTGACATAAATGGTTTTGGATATGTCACCTTCCTCACTCCCTTCTTTTTATCCCTTTACTCAAATTATCTTCTTCCCATTGCAAGCACAATCAACCCGATTGAATTCAAGAGTGTTGCTGCTGCAATTGCCATTAATGCCATGTTTTCCATATTCTCACCTCACTCTACTACTACCGATATTTCTTATATTGACTTTTTACCTAAATTCTCCTATTCTAGTTTTAATAAACACTTGCTTATCACTACACCCGGAAACGTGGAGGTTAATATGTCCGAAATAACATTAGATAATCGAAGTTTTTCGCTTCTTGAATACATCTACAACAATCCGTACATCTCTTATGCTTCGCTTAAAACTACATTTCCTTCTTATAATGACATTGAAGATCTTGTTCTATCGTTCGATGAGCAACATCTAATCTCACTTAGAGAAGCAAGTTCACTAGAAGCAGACACTGATCAATACGAAACTTATAACCTCGTAGATTCTTCTCACTTAGTGACCATAACTTCCGGAAATGCAATTATTGAACAAGCTAAGCGCCGGACTGATGAGTTTAACACAAAGCTTAAACCACTGTACGATATTGCAGATAAAACAACTTCTTTGGCAGAATCTGCATCTATCCGGGCAGATCTCGCAAAAGAACAAGCCGATAGTGCAAGAAAAACATCTATTTCTGCTAAATTCAAAGCTAATTTATCCTTTATCCTTTCAGTTATTACCGCAATTTGCAGTCTTCTGGCTAATGCAGACAAGATAGTACATAACGTCCAAAAGATACTATCTTATCTAGGTTTGCAATAAATAGAATGAAAAGATTTAACAGGTTAAAATACAAGGCTATTGTGTAGTTCCGATCGATAACTTTGTTGTCATGCTCTATCCGTTCTTCTTCTGTCATATCTCTATATCGTTTTCTTTTTTTCGTATTCTCATCTCCTCTGCAAACAAATTCACCAGGGAACTGATCAATTTATTTCCGGTTCATCAAGTTGATTCACACGCCCTTCTGCAACCAGCACACCATCTTTTGTCCATTACTGTATTACTGTTTGCAGAGGGGTTCCTTTTCCATTTTTCTCCTTTACGGTTTTGACTTTTATCATAGGAACTTCTTTAGCGTATACTATTCCACTATGATGCAACTTCTCTCACCTCGCTCATTTCTGGCGCTCACCAGCTCCGCCAGGGCACTCATCATTTCCGGAACTTTTTCATCTCTAATGGATTTGTCTGAAATTTGAAGTTTCTTCTGGATCCATTTGCAAGTCTGGATTATTGTTTCATCCAACTCTTCATTTCTTTTATCTACATCCATCTTTTCATCTCCTTTTCTGCCCTTGAAGTAATCTCTGAAACGCTCCAGGATATGCACATCAAATCTTTATAACCTGATACAGCTTTCATTTAATTTTTCCTTGATTTTGGGTATGATAACATTCTCTATGACCTCTGGCGTCCGTTCTTCCTCTGGAAGTTCTGACGCTATTGTTTTTAAAGCAACAGCAGCCACATAATCTGCTAATTCCTTTTTCTTTCCCCTTTTCTCATTAAAAGTTCGTGTCATAAAATACTTCTTTGGTACCGAAATATTTCTTACTACTGATCTTTCCATGTACATATCCTTTAAATCTTTTTGAAGATTTTCTATTTGTTTATCCCGGCTTTGATCAGAAACCCAAATATTTTCTGTTGTACTCTTCCACATTTTGTCTTGTTCTAGTTTCAGTTTTCTAATTTCTTTCTCTTTTTTTCTTGCATAAACTGCAAGTAAAATCACGGAGATTGAATTCAAGAACGTTGCTCCTGCGACTACCAGTAATGCTACATTCACCATTTTTCTCACCTCGCTTCCCTGTTACTTTACCAATCACATTGACTTTTTATTTCTTTTCGGTGATTATCCAAATACTATGTTAATCACTAACGCTGCCACGCTCACTACAGCTGCTGCCAACGAAATAATTATTGATTGGTAGCAATTGTTTCTTATTTTGTCCATTTCATAGTCTTCCTTTTTGATTTTTCCACCAATGTAATCACGCCGATTTCCATTTTCATCGAAATGCACTCTTTCCATCCTCTCACCTCGCTTTCTGTTACTTCTCCAATTACATTGACTTTTTATTTCTTTTCTCCTATTCTTTAGGTACAGGGCACTGGCATGCCCGAGTATTATGAAAGGAGTTCTTTATATGACAATTCACGAAGTCATTGATCTGTTCAGTCACGAAATGATCAACGAAATCTATCACTCCTCTGCTGACGAACTTTCCAAGGATGAACTTGTCAATGCAGTACATGAAGTTGCTTCTACTGTCCTGAAAACTTATGAAGCGCAAACCAAGAGATAAGCAGCATGGCAGTTATTCTTATTGCAGTAAGGGTAACTGCCATTTTGGTTATTGCTTCTTTTTCTTCTCTGACAAGCTTTTGCGTCTGCTTCCAGATTCTGTCATCGTGATATCTTACAAATCCTTCAAGCGCAAATCTCCTGTCTCGGTCACTTTCCATCTTTTCACCTCGCTTCTGTTATCCTGCTTTCTGGGTTTCTACTTCCATTGCATCTCTGGCTCTCAAGAGTTCTGAGTTATTCTCCATCAACTTAAGGCTTACAATATCCATCTGTTTCAGATTCTGTACGATTGCTGTGATACGCTCTTTCTTTTCTTTGGTCATATTTTTCACCTACCCTTCTGTCGATATATCTCGACTTCTTTCCTTTGTTTTATATTGACTTTTCTTGTAACTTTTCCTATTCTAGTCTTACAGGGCACTGCCATGCCCAAGTATATAGAAAGGAGAAGTATATGAAGAAATTTACATATCCATTGTCGGATAATGATATCCAGACTTTAATGGATGCTTTAGCCGTTATGGTTAACGTTATTCCAGATTCTGACTTGTTTCCTCCCGAAACAATTGACTTAGCTTTGTTCTACAGCGAACAAATAGTTGAAACATTTTCATCCCACAATACCAATATATCCAGAAATATGCTGCAAACGCTTTATATGGCACTTACAGTTGCTGATGGAATTATTTCTGGTGATATTCCTGCTGATGAAGAATCTAAAAAAATCTGTCAGAATTCTGTATTTGGTATACTCAAGTTGCTTCCTGTTTTTGATGAGTATTTTGGCGCTTAGTATCTTTTTTATATGTCAGCAAAATCATTACATCTTTCGCACGAAAATACATTATTTGAGATTTTCGTGCGATTTTTTTATCTTTCATTCTTCTTACCTCGCTTTCTGTTTCGTTTGAATACAGTATAGTTGCTTCTTTATCCAGCTTTCTTTCCATCATCTTTTATGCTCATGACCGCTTCCAGCATCATCCCGAATACAGTTCGCTGACTTCCTTCATCCAAATAAGGAGCCATTTTAATAATGTTGTCTAAAGGATTATCTGTCATGTTGATTTCTGGGATTGTTTTAATTTTCATTCTCTCACCTCGTTTTCTGTCGATATATCTCAACATTTTTCTTTTCTATGGTAATTTATTTCCTATTGTGGTAAACTCTTTCTACATCTTTATAGAAAGGAGGTTTCCTATGTTACATGTAGAAGATTGTGTTCGGGAAGTTGCCAACACTTTTTCTTTTGAAAAAGTCTCTGACCTCTCAAAAGAAGACTTTATAAAGCTACTTTCCCAATCCATTGAAAAAGTTATCTGTTCTTCGGATTTCACTAACCAGGTCGAAAGTGATCTGTCCATGAATCAGCGCCGTCGTCGCAGATAGCTCCACTTATTTACTTTTCTTAAGGGCTATGTACATCAATGCGGCAAGCACTGTGTTAATTACATAGCTCTTTGTAATTTTTGAACGTAATTTCGCAATCTCCGCTTCTCTTTTCTGATCTTCAAGTGTTTCAAGTTTCTGAAACACAATATCCAATTCATCCAAATTTCTCATTTTCCCTGCTCCTTTCTATTTCTGTACTACTTTCCAACAGATACTCCATTGTTACATCAAGTATTTTGGCTAACCTCTGCAATTTTCTACTTGGAATATCTCGCACTTCATTAATCCAGTTGTAATAAGTCTTATGAGATACTCCAATTTTCATAGCCAACTGTCCTTGGGTAATTTTTCTCTTTATTCTTTCTTTTTCTATATTTGCTAACGTTTGACTTCTCACCTCGCTTTCATTGTTCCTTACATAGACATAATAGTTCATTAAATAGGCTTTGTCAATATTTATTTGTCTATTTAATGAACTTTTTTGTTGACTTTGCAATCCCAGGGTGCTATATTGGATTCATAAGAAAGGAGGATTTAGTAATGACGCAAGGCGAACGCGTAAAAAAAGTTCGGAAAACCCGTCAACTTACGCTTGAAAAATTCGGTGAAAAAATAGGTTTGAAAAAGAACACTATGAGTGCTATCGAAACTGGTCGTAATAGTTTAACTGAGGCTAATATAAAATCTATTTGTCGTGAATTTGAAGTAAATGAAATTTGGCTTCGAACCGGTGAAGGCGGAGACGATAACATGTTCACGAAAGTGAATGAAGAAGATCGATTCTCTATTAATCTTGGAAAACTTAGCAGGACTGAGAACCAGATGGCAAGAAATATGTTAAACGCTATCGCAGAAGCTGATCCGGAAAAGCTAAAACATATTGAAGAATTTATGAAGGCTTGCCTGGGAATAGAATAAGAAAAGAGCCAACCTCAATGGTCGGCCCCTATCATGGTAATTATTATTAAGTAGATCCGCCTCAGAACGGATTCTTCTTTAATCAAGTTTACCAACTCAATTATTTTGCCCTTGTACTCTTCTTTATCATTCTTCATCATATGTATGCCCCCCGTTCTCGTTTATTCGAACGTTTGTTTGTTTTTAATATACACCATTTATATTTGAAGCGCAATATATTTCACAAACATTTGTTCGTTTAGCATTATCTTTTATACTTATTATACGATAAACAGAGGGCAATATTTAGCACCGAAACGCAATTGTCCAGTATGCTGGACACTTTTTACTATTTGTACGGTGAGTCGTATAGATCAGAGATCCTTACTTTCAAAACTCTGGCTATCTTTTCCAGATTATCCAGCGTAGGTGAGTATTTCTCAATCATAATATTATTGAGAGTAGATTTCGTAATTCCTGTCATCTGCGACAGCTGCCGTACAGATACATTTTTCTCATACATAATTTGAGTTAATAATATCTTCATAAGATTATTATTTACACAAAAATTATGTTTGATACTATTACTATCTTGGTAATATACGGAAGGGGGATTTTATGAAAAAGAAATTAATACTATCTTGCATTGTCGGTTTTCTTCTATGCTTATTGTCAGTAATTCCAATTTATGCTTCAGAATGTTCGCATGTCTGGGAAACAGTTTATAGAATTGAGCCTGATTGTCTTTCCAAAGGATCAGAAATGAAAATTTGCCAAAAATGTCGCAAAATTGAAACCATTAGTCTCCCAGTTTCTGATCATCCTTGGGGAGAATGGCAAATTACAACTGCTCCAAACTGTACATATACTGGCATTAAGACCCGCACTTGTACTTTTTGTTACAAAACTCAACAAGAAGATGTTCCAACCAACGGAATTCATTCCTGGTCTGATTGGAAAACTGCTACTAATATATGTACAGAAGAAAAAAAAGCCTATAGATCCTGTTCATATTGTCATACTCAAGAAACTACCATCATCCCAGCTTCTAATCATGTATGGGGAGAATGGTACATTGATAAAAAGCCGACTATATTTAAAACTGGTGTGCGTATGCGTTATTGCATAAATTGTCTCACTGAAGATAAGATAATTATTCCAAAGCAAAAAATGACCACTGCGCAAAAACAGGTGAAAAAGAGTGTAGATCGTTTTTTCAAATATGCGAAGCAATATAATACAAGTAAACTAACAAAATGCTTTACCAAACCTTCGAGTGTTAAATTATTCATTGAAAATAGCTACATGCCTCAATATTATAAGAAATATAACAAACGTATTTCTTATGAACTAAAATCAATAAAAGTCAGCGGAAAGAATGCCACTGTGAAGCTTAGTTACAAATATCCAAACAGATATAACGTATTCAAAGCAGCATTTGAAAACTCAGTTTATTACCAGTTGAAAAATCCGAACATTTCTGAATCTCAACTTTTAAAGTATATGTACGAACGCATTTGTGTACATAGTAAAGCAGGAATAGATTACAGCTACGGAAATCTTATCTTAAAATTAAAGAAGTCTGGATCAGCTTGGAAAATAACTTCGTTCAACAGCAAAATAGACAATTTACTACACAGTAACTATACAAAAGCATATAACGATTATTTTTAATAGCAATTTATAGCTACAACATTATTGGAGGTGTTTATTTGGAAGTCCAGTATTCTAAGCAAGCTCTCAAATTCCTAAAGAAACAAGATGCTACTACACGAAAAAGAATCATAAATGCAATTAATCTTCTTCCTGCAGGTGATGTCAAAGCATTACAGGGCAGAAATGATTACCGGCTTCGTGTTGGAGATTATCGTATTATTTTTGATATAAATGGAAATATTTTATTAATTGAAGCTATCGGAAACCGTGGACAGATTTATAAAGGAGTGTGATTACTATGACAGCAACAAAGGAACGTATCATCGGTGCTGTATCCCTTATGAACGATAAAGAAGCCGAATTCTTCTGGAAGATGATCCAGAGCCGCTACATCATTGCTCCCAAGACCTGGGATGATATTGAGGAAGTAGAACCAGATGAAATTGATCTAATGCTATTGGACGAAATCCGCAAGAATCCTGAGTGTCACGAATTTGTTTCTCAGGAAGAGCTGATGAAGGAACTTGAAATGAACTAATTTGTAAGAAAAAAAAATTGCAGATACTTTACTTTTATAGTAATATACTTGTGAGAGAACCATATTGATTATGGTTGAAAGGCACTCATACAAGTATATTGCATGGGTGTCTTTTACTTTGTAAAAAAATAAATACCGCTCCGGTGTTACCAGCACCAGAGCGGCGAGGATCTCCGAAGAGATACCATTCATTTGACACTGATATTGTATCATCTTCGGAGGCAGCGCACAAGTGAAAACATTTGTGTGGCTGTATTTTTTGTACCCATTTTTGCCGGTTGTTCCGGCGCAAATTACAAAATATGAACCATTTCGGTGATTTCACCGTAATGGTTATAAAAAGGAGGGATACCATGGCCTCAGCCAAATACAAGCGTGGGTCAGATGGGTGTTTCCAGGCACGCATTTGGGATGGCACCTACACCGAAGATGGTAAGAAAAAGAGAATTACTCTCAGGTCTAAGAAATCAAGCAGAGACCTGGAAAATATGGTAAAAGAAATGGAACAGAAAGTCCAGGAACGCAAATACGTTCGACAGACAGATATTTGTATCCAGGACTATGCCACAAAATGGCTTTCTGTATACAAAGCAGGAAAAGAGAAAAATACAATTGCCATGTACAAAAATATTATTGATAAGCATCTGGACGTACTGGATAAGGTTAAGCTTAACGATATTACAAAACTTCACGTCCTACTTGTGATCAATAATGCAGTTGGAAAGAATCGGACTCAGGAGCAAATATTGCTCACTATGAAGCAGATCGTGAATGCAGCAGTATCGGATAAGCTATTACCAGCTTCTGCTCCGGAAGAACTTTTTAAGGACATCTCAGTAAAAAAATCTAAATCCGAAAAAAGAGCCTTGTCCGACTCGGAGAAAAAAGCTGTGTTTGCTGCTAATCTGGCAGATATGGATAAAGCATTTCTCTATCTGATTTATGGATGTGGCCTCCGGCGTGGAGAAGCTCTGGCTTTAACCAGATTTGATTTCAATCTAAAATCCAAAACCTTAAATGTAAATAAGTCCCTGGCGTTTGATGGAAACGAACCATACCTGAAGAGTACTAAGAATCAAGTGGAGCGTACAGTTCCAATTCCATCAAATGTATTCCCTTATTTATCTACATATTGCCAGGAACTGCGAACGTCTCAATTGTTTATTACCAGAGGATCTGAATATATTACCAAGTCCTCTTTCCGGAAGATGTGGGACAGGATTTATAAGTCCATGCTTGCCGCCGGTGCTGATCAAGAGAAGCTTACCCCACATGTATTTCGTCATAATTACTGCACGAATCTTTGTTATCAGATTCCAACAGTAAGTATAAAACGAATTGCCGCTCTTATGGGAGATACAGAAAAGATGGTTATTGAGGTTTATAATCATATTATTTTGGAGAAAGAGGATGCTGTATCAGCAGTTGAAAAAGCCCTCAATTTCTGAGACACTTTTGAGACATCTTGATTCTATTGAGACACTTTTGAGACATTTACTCGCGTTTATTTGCGGTTACTTTCGGTTTTGGAATGATAATAAAAAAGACCGGAAACCCTTGAAAATAAAGGATTTCCGGTCTTTCGTGAAGTGAAGCATCGGGGATTCGAACCCCGGACAACTTGATTAAAAGTCAAGTGCTCTACCAACTGAGCTAATGCTCCATATAGGACTGGGCTAGCTGGATTCGAACCAGCGAATGCAGCAGTCAAAGTGCTGTGCCTTACCGCTTGGCGATAGCCCAAAGGCAAAGGGTGGATACAGGGATTCGAACCCTGGGCCTCCAGAGCCACAATCTGGCGCGCTAACCAACTGCGCTATACCCACCACAGCGTGTCAGAAGGGATTCGAACCCCCGACCCACGGCTTAGAAGGCCGTTGCTCTATCCAGCTGAGCTACTGACACATATCTCTCTTCATCAGAGAAGCGGGTGATGGGAATCGAACCCACGTATCTAGCTTGGAAGGCTAGTGTTCTACCATTGAACTACACCCGCATTTACGCTGAAACGGTAATGTTGTTACAGCAGTCGGGGTGACAAGATTCGAACTTGCGGCCTCCTGGTCCCAAACCAGGCGCTCTAGCCAAACTGAGCCACACCCCGATGTCTTACAACATCATTTCTATGAAGTTGTCGTTCCTTGTGCTCTCAAGAATTTCTTTTCTCTCGCTCAAGGCAAGAGTTATTATATTATATGGTCTCCCATTTGTCAACACCTTTTTTATAAATTTTTATATTTTTTTCGAAAAAAGATGTAATTCCCGAAAACCCGCTAAAAATGCGGGTTTCCAGGTTCTCCACCATCTGCATTTTTCTCTTTTTCGACAATTTTCAAAAAAATATTTCAAAAAATATTTCGTTTCCACAGTCAAATATACAGGTATTTTTCAGTT
Organism: Ruminococcus sp. RTP21484sp1_RTP21281st1_A8_RTP21281_210402; assembly: GCF_040914025.1. Lineage (NCBI taxonomy): Bacteria > Bacillati > Bacillota > Clostridia > Eubacteriales > Oscillospiraceae > Ruminococcus > Ruminococcus sp. RTP21484sp1_RTP21281st1_A8_RTP21281_210402. Next base: position 69,699 of record NZ_JBCPGE010000007.1, on the reverse strand, counting down.
ACAAATACCGAATTTCAATTTCCGGCTCTTCCCCTTTATACAGCTCCATCACCGCATAACTTGGTCTGCGGCCTTCCTGTCTCGGAAAAGAAAGGCTTCCCGGATTGATCACCAGTACACCATTTTTCTTCTCCACCACTGGCTTATGGGTATGTCCGAAGCAAACAATCTCACAGCCTCTGGCTGCCGCCTCTTCCGAAACCCCATAAAGATCCATGGACACACCATAATTGTGCCCATGAGTCACCATGATCTTATGTCCTTCCAGCAAAATCTCGTCCTCTCTTGGAAGATCACTGAAAAAATCATTATTTCCTGCCACAATGGTACAGGGACATTCTGCCAGCGCTTCAATAAAAAATTCCCTGCCCTCCACGTCGCCGCAATGGATCAGATAATCAAAGGGCTGCTCCAAAGCTACTGCCATCTCCAGTGACTCATCTCTCCCATGAGTATCACTGACAACCAGCACCTTCATCGTAATTCTTCCTTTATTGCCTGCAAAGCTTTTCCTCTGTGGCTGATTTTATTTTTTTCTTCCATAGACAGCTCTGCAGATGTACAGCCATATTCCGGCAGGAAAAAGATAGGATCATACCCAAATCCATTGGCACCCTTTTCCTCATATCCAATACGGCCTTCCATGGTTCCGCGCACAGTTTCCACTCTTCCGTCTGGAAAGGCAGCTGCAATAGCGCAGACAAAACGGGCTGTACGCTGCTCATCCGGCACGCCATCCAGTCTCTGGATCAAATTTGCATTCTTAATATGATAGTCTGTATTCTCGCCCATATAACGTGCAGAATAAACTCCCGGCTCTTTATTCAGATAATCAATCTCAAGCCCCGAGTCATCTGCAAGTACAATTTCGCCATTACCGGTAAGCTTGCTGATGGCAGTCGCCTTGATCACTGCGTTTTCCTCGAAGGTTTTGCCATCTTCTACAATATCCGCCTGGATTCCAGCCTCTTTCATGGATACCACTTCTGCATCCAGATCTGCCAGGATTTTACGGATTTCTTTCATTTTATCTGCATTTCCTGTTGCAAAAATTATCTTCTTCATTTATCAGTGCCCTCTTTCTTTTCCTGTGCCGCACGTCTTGGAGGCTTTGGTCCCAGGAACTGGTAAAAATATGTTTTCAGCATTCCGTTATAGATTTTACGGTTCTTATCTGCCTTGCGTCCAATGTCATTCTCAGCTTTATCATAAGAAGTGATCAGATACATTGACCACTTATCCAGACCGCGGTAGCTCTCACCGATCTCGCGGTAAAGCTGCGGCAAAGCTGCTTTTTCTTCCAGACGCTCGCCATAAGGGGGATTCGTAATGATAAATCCGTATGGCTTCGGGTGATGAAGCTCCTTCACCGGACGCTGCTGAAAATGGATCAGGCTTTCTACTCCTGCCATTTTCGCATTTGCCCTGGCCGCTTTCAGTGCCTCAGCATCAATATCATAGCCCTGAATATCCGTCTCGATTTTCAGATTCACTCTGTCCTGAGCCTCTTCTACCGCCTCATACCAGCATCTTCTCGGCACAACATGCTTCCAGTCCTCTGCAAGGAAAGAACGGTTCATACCCGGTGCAATATCTGCAGCCATCATAGCCGCCTCGATTGGAAAAGTACCGCTTCCGCAAAAGGGATCCACAAGACTTCTGTCCTTTTTCCACGGAGTTAACATAATCAATGCGCTGGCAAGAGTCTCTGTAATAGGTGCCTTCACGGTCATCTGACGATATCCTCTCTTATGAAGAGAAACACCGGAAGTATCGATTCCAATAGTTGCCACATCCTTCATAAACGCCACACGGATAGGAAAACTTGCTCCGTCTTCCGGGAACCAGGACACGTTATATACGCCCTTCAGACGCTCTACAATGGCTTTTTTCATAATAGACTGGATATCAGACGGGCTGAACAGCTTACTCTTCACTGAATTGGCTTTCGCAATCCAGAATTTGCCATCTGCTGGAATATAACGTTCCCATGGCAAAGCCTTCGTTGCCTCAAAAAGCTCATCAAATGTCTCAGCTTTCACTTCCGCAACCTTCAGAAGAATACGCTCTGTAGTACGCAGAAAAACATTGGCATCTGCAATTCCCTGGGCATCTGCCAGGAAAGTAACCTTGCCATCCTCCACCTTGCTGATCTCATATCCCAGATCCAGTATTTCTCTTTTCAAAACCGCTTCCAGGCCAAAATGGCAGGGAGCGATCAGTTCAAATCTTTCTGTACTCATTCACCGTTTTTCCCTTCTTAAAGCACTATGCTTTTTACAATATTTCCGTCAAAATCCATGATGGAAAAAACACCGTCCTCAAGCACCGCATAGGTAGGCGGATTTCCTTCTTTCGGAATGGATACGGAACCCGGATTCAAAAGAATGTATCCCTCCATCTGCTCTGCTTTCAGAACATGGGTATGACCATGGATCAGAATATCTCCCTTGCATAAAGGCGGAAGGTTATTCTGATTATAAACATGTCCATGCGTCGCATAAAGTGTCTTGCCGTCAATTGACAGAATGCAGTAATCTGCCATCACCGGAAACTCCAGAACCATCTGATCCACTTCTGCCTCACAGTTACCGCGCACAGCATAAATTTTGTCTTTCATGGCATTCAGCATGGGGATCACCTGCTTCGGTGCATATTCTTTTGGCAGATCATTTCTTGGTCCGTGATAAAGCAGATCGCCCAGCAGAACCAGGCGCTCTGCCCCTTCTTTCTCAAAAGCATCCAGCATTTTCCTGCAATAGTAAGCAGAACCATGGATGTCAGAAGCAAACATATATTTCATAAACTTGGTTTCTCCTCTGTTTTTAGTGTTCGAATTGTCTCTCTCCTTTTCGGTTTACATAACCTCATGAAAAGGACATTTTTCTTCTTTACATTATCATGCCTTGATGGAAATTACAAGATAGTACTCTTTTGAATTTTTTCTCATATATCGCATATCAGATTTCTCCCTCTGTACTCCTTCATTCCCCCGATCACCGTTTTTGTCTTATATCCATTTCGCGCCAGAATCCTGGCTGCCTGAAGACTTGCCCCGCCTCTGTCGCAATACAGCACCAGTATTTTCCCTTTTGGAAAATCATATGTCTGCATTTCTTCAAACTTCTCATATGGCACATTTACCGCTCCCTTTATATGTCCGGTATGGTACTCTTTCGGATTTCTCAAATCTATAAGAAAGGAATCTTTCCGTCCAACATAATAATCCAGCATTTTTCCGGAAATCGGCTCTACAGGAAACATGGAAAATCCCCTTTTTTATCAGTATATCCGCAAATACAAAAAAGGTGCCAAAATGCACCTTTTTTAAGTATTGCTTTTCGTAACCTCCGCAGGGGACTTACTTGATTCGGTTAAATATAAATCAAGATCAGAAATCCGTTGTACACCTGCGGACTATTTCGCACGGAACACACACATTCTTTTCAATCTGTATTTCTCTCTCAAGAAGATCGATCATTCGTTCCACTGTCTTTTTGCACATTACGCCCAGCTTACTGTCCACCGACGTGAGCTCAGGATCACTGCTGATTGCAAGAATTGAATTATTATATCCGGCAACCGGAAGCTCTTCAGGGATCGCCAGTTCCTTAATCTTTGCATACTTTACTGCTCCGATTGCAATTCCATCCTCCGTTGCAAGGACACTGTCAAAATCAAGGGTCCGGTTGTATTCAAGCAGCATATCCCGTGTATATTCAATGTCATTTCTGGTCTTGAATTTCAGATTTCCACAAATCGGATATCCGGCTTCCTGCAATGCAGCTTCGTATCCCGCCATTTTCTGCCTGGCACTGTAGGATTCTGAATCATACATAAAAAGAATTTTCTCTTTTCCTCTCCGTATAAAGGCTTTCGTCACTTCATAAGTAGCCTGAAAATCATCCGCATAGGTGCAGTAAATATTATCGCCTGAAACCTTTGCGTTAATCATAAATATGGAAACCTGTTCCGCTGCCTCCCGAATATAATCTGTGTCAGATTCATCTTTACCATTTCCTGCATATGTAGAACCAACCAGTATCAGCGTGTCTATTTTCTTAGACAAAAGGAGTCTGACATAATCCTCCTTTTCTTCCTGTTTAAATCCACTGCAGCCAAGAATACAGTCATATCCATGAGCATGAAGATTTCGCTCCAGATAAGATACTGCTTTTGCCATATAGATATCGTCAATGTTTGGACAGATGATTCCTACTGTTTTCATCGATCCAAGACCAAGGCCTCTGGCAAACGCATTCGGCGTGTATTCATTTTCTTTCATAACCGTAAGAACCTTTTCTTTTGTCTTCGGGCTGACTTTCGGACTGTTATTGACCACTCTGGATACTGTTGCGATGGAAACATTTGCCAGCTTTGCAATATCATATATATTCACTATAGTTCTCCTGTTCGTTCTGGTAATAATAGAAAATAAGCATTCGCTTAATACATTCTATTGAAAAAGCATATCAGACAGATTCATATCTGATATGCTTTTATCAAGCTGTTTATTTATTTTAACATCAATAATTTTACAGGTCAAATCCAAAATAGTCTACTGCATTATTGTACGAAATTCCGCACACAATTTCCTTTAAAGTTTTATAATCAGCTGGATACTCTCCATTTTCCACCCATCCGCCAATAAGCTCGCAAAGAATTCTGCGGAAATACTCATGTCTGGTATAAGACAAAAAGCTTCTTGAATCAGTAAGCATGCCAACAAAGTTTGCAAGCAGTCCCAGATTTGCGAGTGATGTCATCTGTGCGATCATACCGGTTTTGTGATCGTTGAACCACCATGCACTTCCCTGCTGAATTTTGCCTGCTGCCTCTGTTCCCTGGAAGCAGCCAAGGATTGTTCCGATTGCCTCATTATCATTAGGATTGAGGGAGTACAGGATTGTCTTTGGAAGTTCATTTGATGCGATCAGAGAGTTCAGGAAATCTGCTGTCTGAGCACTTGGCGCATAGTTATTGATGCAGTCATATCCGGTATCCGGTCCGAGCTGCTCATACATAAATGCATTGTTGTCTCTCTTGCATCCATAATGGATCTGCATTACCCAGTTCTTTTTATGATATTCTTTTCCAACAAACTGCATAAAAGCTGTCTTGAAGATCATTTCTTCTTCTCTTGAGATGCTTTCGCCATTCAGTCTCTTTTTAAAGATTTCATTTACTTTTTCTTCTGCCGCAGGCGCATACATAACATATTCCAGTGCATGGTCAGATACACTGCATCCCATCTGTGCAAAGAATTCCATTCTCTTAAGAAGGGCTTCTTTCAGATCTGCGAAATCAGCAATTTCAACGCCACTAACCTGTGAAAGCTTTTTCATGTATTCCGGATATTCCGGTTTTTCCAGATTCATTGCCTTGTCCGGACGCCATGCAGGAAGCACTTTTACCTCAAAGCTTTCATCTTCTGCAAGAACTTTATGCCATTTCAGATCATCTATCGGATCATCTGTTGTACAGATTAATTTTACATTGGATTTGCGAATAATGTTTCTTACAGACATATCATCTTCCTGAAGCTTTTTGTTACACAGGTTCCACACTTCTTCGGCTGTATCTCCGTTCAGATATCCTGTATATCCGAAATATCTCTGCAATTCCAGATGGCTCCAGTGATAGAGCGGATTTCCGATTGCTTTACCAAGAGTTTCTGCCCATTTCTGGAATTTTTCACGGTCACTGGCACCACCAGTAATGTAGTACTCATCTACTCCATTTGACCGCATCTGACGCCATTTATAATGATCACCGCCAAGCCACACCTGGGTAATATTCTCAAACTTACGGTCCTCTGCAATTTCCTGGGGATTGATATGGCAATGGTAATCTACAATTGGCATTGTCTCTGCATACTCATGAAATAACTTTTTTGAAGTTTCTGTTGAAAGTAAAAAATCTTTGTCCATAAATGCTTTCATAGAATAATTCTCCTCTTCTCTCTATCCGTTCCAGCGAAAATGTAAGGTCTTACATTTTAATCACAGTATACGATAAATAAGTGTCATTTTCAATTCATACAGCATTTGAAGAACAGCCAAATTTACGCATGATATATTGTGTATTTTTACCATTTTTAGCTTTTTTTCCATTTTCTATTGACGTTCCTGTTTTGTTGATGTAATTTGAATGTAAGCTCTTACATATATTATTTTCACATAAAGGAGGTTGTTGATTTCTTGAAATCTTTTATTAAAATTAATCCTTCAGATAATGTAGCCGTTGCGCTTCAGCCTCTGGCGAAAGGCACTGTGATCGAACTTGATAACTCCACACTCACTCTTACAGAAGACATCATGCAGGGACACAAGTTTGCATTAAAAAATCTCAAGCCTGGTGATTCCATTATTAAATATGGTAATCCCATTGGATGTGCAACCACAGAAATTTCCGCAGGTTCCTGGATTCATACTCACAATTTAAAAACAGGGCTGGGAGATCTTCTTACTTATACATACAATAAAAATGTCACAGAGCTTCCACACCAGAAGCCAAAATTCTTCCAGGGCTATCGCAGAAAAGACGGCCGTGTTGGTGTACGTAATGAAATCTGGATCATCCCTACAGTAGGCTGCGTTAACAATGTCGCATCTGCTATTGAGCGGGCCTCACAGAAATACATGACAGACCAGATTGATGGTGTCTGCGCTTTTCCCCATCCTTACGGATGTTCCCAGATGGGTGATGATCAGAATAACACACGTCAGATTCTTGCTGATTTAGTGAACCATCCCAATGCAGGCGGTGTTCTGGTTCTTGGACTTGGCTGCGAAAACAGCAACATCGATGAATTAAAGAAATTTATCGGAAACTATGATCCTGAGCGTGTACGTTTTCTCGTTGCCCAGGAATGTGAAGACGAGATCCGTGATGGTATTGAAACTGTCAAAGAACTGATTTCCTATGCATCCTCATTTAAACGTGAACCAATCCGTGCATCTGAACTGATAATCGGTATGAAATGCGGCGGCTCTGATGGTTTGTCCGGAATCACGGCAAACCCTACTGTTGGTGCATTTTCTGACAAACTGATTTCTATGGGAGGATCTACAATTCTTACAGAAGTTCCTGAAATGTTCGGTGCTGAGGAATTACTTATGAACCGCTGCGAGACAGAAGATCTGTTCAACCAGACAGTTGCCCTTGTCAACGATTTCAAAAACTATTTTAAAAGTCACAACCAGACCATTTATGAAAATCCTTCTCCTGGAAACAAAAAAGGCGGTATTTCCAGTCTGGAAGATAAATCTCTCGGATGTACGCAAAAATCCGGAAGTGCACCTGTCATGGGAGTTCTTTCTTATGGAGAACCTGTAAAGGAAAAAGGATTAAACCTGCTGAGTGCACCTGGCAATGATCTTGTCGCCTCTACTGCCCTTGCTGCATCCGGTGCACACATTGTACTTTTTACCACCGGACGCGGAACACCATTTGCAAGTCCTGTACCTACAGTAAAAATCTCCACAAATAACCAGCTTGCAAAAAAGAAGCAGAACTGGATTGATTTCAACTGTGGAGTCATGGTAAATGATACTCCTCTTGATGAGCTTTCAGAAAATCTTCTGGATTTTGTCCTTGAGATTGCATCCGGAAAGAAATCAAAATCCGAAGAAGCAGGTTTCCATGATATGGCAATCTTCAAACAGGGCGTTACTTTATAAAACATAAATCGAATTGCGGAAGCAGCGTAGCTGCGTAGCAATCCGGATATCAAATGAGTGTCAAAAGACCTTTTAACACTCATATCATTATATATGAGGAAAAATGAAAATGAAAAAATTATCTTATGCTGTTTTAAAAGAACAGGGCTATGATGGATACCTTCTTGAATCAGCGCCGGAACGTGTACTTCAGTTTGGTGAAGGAAACTTCCTCCGTGCATTTGTAGATTATTTTATAGATGAGTTAAACGAAAAAGCCGGATTCAACTCCAAAGTTGTTCTGTGCCAGCCAATCGCTCCAGATCTCGATGACAGGTTCAACGAACAAGAGGGTCTTTATACCTTATTTCTCCGTGGATTCCAGGATGGCAAAAAAATAAATAAAAAGCGTGTTATCTCCTGTGTAAGCCGTTGTCTCAATCCATATAAGGATTTTGAAGCAGTTCTCGCATGTGCAGATAACCCGGACCTCCGTTTTATCGCATGTAATACAACAGAAGCCGGAATTACTTATGATTCTTCCTGTCAGTTTACTGATGTTCCGGCTGGCAGCTATCCTGGAAAACTTACTCAATTTATGTATCGCCGTTTCCAGAAATTCGGTCAGGAAGCCGGCAAAGGATTTATCATTCTTTCCTGTGAGCTGATCGATGATAATGGAAAAGAGCTTGAAAAATGTGTATTAAAATATGCTGAACAGTGGAATCTTGGTGAAGACTTTATCAACTGGATCAAAGCTGAAAACATCTTCTGCTCTACACTTGTAGACCGTATTGTAACAGGTTATCCAAGAAATGAAGCTGCTGCAATCTGTGAAGAACTTGGCTATAAAGATAACCTGATCGACACAGGTGAAATCTTCGGCTTCTGGGTAATCGAAGGACCTCAGTCAATCAAAGACGAATTCCCGGTTGACAAAGCGAACCTTCCAATCCTGATCACAGACAATCACAAACCATACAAGCAGAGAAAAGTACGTATCTTAAATGGTGCTCATACCTCCTTTGTACTGGGTGCTTACCTTGCAGGACAGGATATTGTCAGAGACTGCATGAACGACGATGTGATCTGTGGATTTATGAACAAAACTATTTATGATGAGATCATCCCTACTCTGGACCTTCCAAAAGCAGAGCTCAAAGATTTTGCCGCTGCTGTTACAGAACGTTTCAAAAACCCATTTATCGATCACGCTCTTCTTTCCATTTCTCTGAACTCTACATCCAAATGGAAAGCACGTGTTATGCCGTCACTCAAAAAATATGTTGAACGCAAAGGTACACTTCCTGCATGCATCACAGCTTCTTTCGCCTTCTACATTGCATTCTATAACGGATATGCTATGAGCGAAGACGGACTTACAGCCAAAAGAGCAGCTAATGAATACACTGTAAAAGATGACAAAGCAGTTCTCGAATTCTACCTTGCACATAAAGATGATTCCGCAGCGGATCTTGTTCATGCAGTCTGCACCAATACTTCCTTCTGGGGCGAAGATCTGACACAGATTTCCGGATTTGAAGCAGCTGTATGCAATTACTTAACTCAGATCCGTGAAAATGGTGCGTATGAAGTAATGAAAGCACTGGCTTAAATATATTACTGAATCATAAGTTCTTTCCATGATTGAAAGCGACGGTGCAGGACGCGTGCAACGTTAGAGCGTGTCTGAAAAAGGCTCTGGATTTTCTTCCGCATTGCTCATCAAAAACCTCCGGCATACATTAAACCTCCCAACATGGGCGCAGAGTCAACAGACCCTGCGCCCTTTCTTAAAATATTTTAATATCTGGAAGTAGTATCTTCCCCAGACTCGTAAGAATTACGACTCTTGTTTTTGCTGCTGTTTTTTGAGTAAGAATTCTTGCAATCCTGAGAATTCATCTCATTTTCATAAGATCTGTTTGTTGAATTTTTGCTGTTCTTGTTTTCAGACTCATAATTTTTTGCCATTTGAGTATTCCTCCTGTTGAATGCCGCTGTTCGCGTTCTGTTCCGCACCCAGCAGCTGTTTTCAAATTACTTTGTGTATTGTAACCAATTGCAGAAAGAATATTCATCAAAATGATATTGCTTTTTTTTCCAATTTATATTATAATTGGCTTTGTAAAAGAATTTACCCTTCAAAAATTTTTTTACATAACCCCTTATTTAATTATTTATACTCCCCTCGAAATACCCGGTAGCTCCCCTACCGGGTGTTTCTCTTTGGATTTATAAGGGTTTGCGGGGTTTTGGGGTTCACCATTCTCGTAATATTTCTGTAACATTTAATAGATATGTCCAAAATATGTCCAAGATTCTATTTTCCGTCCAATCTTGGCTCTCCAAAATAACCCAAAATGAGGACAGTTTTATCACTGCCTCCTACAATGCTGTCCCTTTCTTTGGAACAAATAAATAACTCATATCCGCGTGTTCCAGTTCAAGCAACGAAAGCTTTTTATCAATTCCCCCGGCATACCCTGTCAGACTTCCATTTGTGCCTATCACACGATGGCAGGGAATGATAATAGAAATTTCATTGTGTCCAACCGCACCTCCAACTGCCTGGGCAGACATGCGGGATACATTTTTCATCTCTGCCATTTTGCGGGCAATTTCTCCGTATGTGATCGTCTGTCCATAGGGAATCTGCAATAAAATCTTCCACACTGCCTGTCTGAATGTTGAGCCGTCCGGATGAAGTGGCGGAGTAAATTTCGGTTCTTCACCGGAGAAATAAACATCCAGCCATTTTTTCGCTTCCGTGAGAATCTCTGTTTCCTGTGGAATATGCTTGTCTGGAAGTGTATTCCCAAAATATTTCTGTCCTTCAAACCATAGACCAGTAATTCCCACTTCATCTGCCGCCAGTAAAATATGCCCTAACGGCGATTTATATTTGTATGTGTATATCATATTTATACCTCAAAAATGCATGAGGTAGTGTCAACTTCATACCTCCAAAATCGGCTCACCCCCAGTAAAATCAACGATTCTGGGCTATATAGCCTTTACCTCCCCTTTCTTTGGTTTAGGTGACCTTAATTTTACGTTGGAAAACCTGTCAAGGCCGGGCTGAAAGCCCGTAAAATTCAGCCTTGACGGGGTTTCCGTAAGTAAAATATACTTGGTCAGCACCAAGGAAAAAAGAGATAATTTTTTCTTAATTCGTTTTACACTACCGTCGTTCAAACAACATGATCCTTAAATGCTTTTCATTGTCAACACATCAATTCGTAAAATAAAGAAAATCCCCACATGGTCTCTCGTAATTATTAATCAGCTTATTCATGACCTGACCATTGTAATACAATGTGGCGGAGCCGCCGCCGTCCAGGTTGTAAGCGTACTGACAGCCATAGCTGTTGAAGATATTAACAAGATCCCAGTGGTTCAGGCCGGCGTAACTGCCAGTGTCGGTGACAAGAAGCACATAAATGCCAGGTTTCACCATTCCCACAGCAGTTCTCGGATAATATTTGGCTGTTTCTGACCAGGCCGGCTGGGCCTGGCCATCTTTGATCAGGATTGGGCCAAAATTATAGGTATCTTTTACCCCCTCTTCCAGAAGAGCTTCGCCTTTCAATCCCTGCTTTGGTGTATAAATAGTGCCATCATACCTTACAGCCATTACACTGTAACTGGTCTCATAATTTCCATAAATCACACCATTCTTGATGCACATTCCAAGAGGTGACGGCCGCCCTGTCTGGTAACTAAACGCACTTCCATTCACTCCGATAATACCCCCATTACCAGAAACTGCACCGGAGGTAGTCTGTCTGGCACCACCATAGCTTCCATAAGACAGAGCAGATTTCAGCTGTCTGGAATTTTTGATCTTTATCAGCGCTACCCAGTAAGGAACATTATGTGTGAATTTTCTGCGCAGATCAATATTAAGAGAGCTGCTTTTATATGTATAGCGGTTATCATTCACCTTCACATCCGGTCTGGTTTGTCCTGTTCTTCTCCCGCTATCATTTACATAATATTTCCCCACCCACACATTTGTATACAAAGCACCTGTTTTCTTATCAAAATAATAACGATATTCACCAATTTTCTGCCATCCTGTTGCCATTCTGGAATTAGGAAGGAAATAATATCGCTTTCCTCCGTAGCTTAGCCAGCGGTTGGCAATTGCAACACCTGACTTATTAAAATAATAAGAGTATTTTGTTCCAGTAGCCCAGCGGTTACGGAACATAATGCCATTCTTCCGGTTATAATAATACCGTTTTCCGCCTGATTTCAGCCAGCCTGTATAGCGTTTGCCATTCTTTGTGCTGTAATAACGCTGACCTTTGTAGGTAATTTTTCCCCAAAGCAGTTTTCCCTTGGAATTATAAAAATAATAGTCTTTCCCCCGCTTCACCCATCCATGCTTTTTCGAAGTGATACTCACAGTCGTATTGGAAGCCTTCACATAAGAAGCGGCCCACACCGAAGAGGAACACATGGTAAATATCAAAAACAAAAAACAGATAATCCCAAAGCTTCTTTTTTTCAATTCCTTCTCCCCCTCATTTCAATAAGAAAATCGTAACGGTTCAGTACCTTCACAGTTACACGCTCCGTAATGCACCGAACTCACTAAACCTTTACTTTCTGGTTATAAAAAATTACGGGGCAGACAAATTACTTCGTCTGCCCCGCTGTATTTGCCTTGCTGCAGGTAATTATTATGCGGTCGCCTGCTCGCATAAATTACTGATTAAGCTGCCGGTGTCTCACTGTCATCCAGTGTATCTCCAGCCATATCTGTCTGCTCTTCGGACTCAGCAACACCATCTGTCTCCGCACTCTCAATATCACTGTCGCCTGTAGCAGCGATCACATCGTCCAGCCATCCCTCAGGCATGCCTGCGTTGGTCAGATTCTCTGTGATTGCATCCATATTCATGGAAGCTGTATAAGCCTCAACTTCATCATCATTACTGAAATCATAAACATCTGTCAGAGAAGCAACATCAACTGCGGCAAGTGTCTCACCGCCATTGCCGCCGGTCAGAGAAACTGAACCAAGAGTCGCACCACCTGCTGCAATAGCAAGATTCCAGTCAATGCTGTCCTCATCTGCACCATCGGCTGTAAAGATCAGCTGCATTCCACCAAATGGATCATAGGAATTTCCATCTTCATCTTCCACAGGTGCTCCGGAAATTGTGTAAGTTCCCTTCCAGATTCCGTCCTGTACTGCCTTGGTATCATAGTCTGCAACATCAATAACAGCAGCATCTGCGTCACCGGAAGAAAGCGTGTAAGTTCCGCTTAACAGATCACCATTCAGCTCACCGCTTCCTTCAATGGCAACCTTGTCATCTCCGGAACCCAGCTGCATGGAAAATCCTCTCTTCTCTCCATCCGCTGTACACAGATATCCGAAAAGCTCTTCCTCCTGCTCATCATCATTCAGAAGGAACTGGCGTCCAACAACCTCTCCATCACTGTCAACCCATGCCCTTAAAATAAATCCGGACTCGTCAGTCTCATCAGCTTCTGTATCCAGATCTTTCTCCATATCCTCGATTGCTTCCAGGAAAGTCTCATAAGTATAATCCGGATCATTCATGGCTTCTGTCCAGGTCTCAATAAGCCCCTTCAGTTCTTCATCAGACTTGGCTGTATCCAGAATCTGCTGGAACATTGGAAGTGCCTCTGCCTGTGTAACATGTCCTTCCAGAACGCTAAGCTCCTGACTTACATCTCCTGCAACAGCTTCCTGTGCTCCAGGATTCTCAGCATCTGCAACATTATCAAAAATAATATCTGTGTATCTTGTAAGAATAGATGTCACTAAGTCTGCTTCCGGAAGGTTCTCCAGAGTGGAAAAATAACTGTTCATGCTATCTGCCAGATCAAGACTCGTGGTAAAGGAAGAATCCAGTTCCTGATCTGCCTCTTCCACAGCTTCCTGAGTCATCTGCTCCATGTTCATTTTAATATAGCCATCACTCAGCTCCGGAATTCTCATATAAATTTCAGAATTCTCTGTATCAAAATAATATTCTATTGTACAGATCTTGGTTCCATTTACATTCACATCCATAAACTCAGTCATGGACTTATCAGACATGCTTACATTTCCACTGATGGAAGCATCCGCCAGCCAGGAGATATCCACAGGAGAAAGCATTCCCAGAATTGCTTTTCCACCATCTTCCAGACTGACCTTTATTTCCGCATTTCCCTTAACTTCTTCTGTATCCATTTCAGAAAGGCTCTTTGCGTAATCTGCACCAAATTCCTCGATCATTTTGGCAAAGGCTGCTTTCTCAGTTTCCTTGTAAGAATCTGCTGCCCATGTGGTAGCCGGTACTGCACTGATTCCCATAAGGGATGCTAACAAAATTGCGGTAATTTTCTTTCTCTTCATAAGATCCTCCTTTGGTATAAATCCTTACGGATTCTGCAATCTTTCCGTTGCTGTTCACTAGAGCGTGTTTGAAAAAGGCTTTCTGCAAGATGTGCGTCACAATTTGTGGGAGATTTTGTCCGGATGAGGGCGCCGTAGCGGGCTACGGCAACCGAATTCGGGCAAAATATACCGCAAAGTGGGGCGTGCAGATTGCGGGAATGATTTTTCAAACAGGCTCTAGTAACATTCCCAACTGCTCTCATTACCAGTAAAACAGCCGGTTTCTGTCAATGATCCGCTACAGACCATACAATGATCCATAATAGACATATCTGACAAAACAAGTTAATATCAGAATAGCATTTGCCGAACTTATTGTCAATAACCCATAAATATTCTGACGATTCCCGTGACAAAAAAGGTTACTGTTCCATCTGTGACCAATAAAACAAAAATTTTTCCCACAAACAAATCCTATAATTCCGGACAGGCTCTGATATATCATATTGTACCATTTACTCTCCACTGTCCTGTATAATATAACTATCCAGTTTTTCCATATACCTCTGGTCACGCTCAACAGTAATCACAATCACGTCATCCGGTTCATATTTATCCAAAAGCTCCTGGTCAAAATCATCAATTCTCACAAATATGGTTTTCTGATAGCGATAGGGCATGTATTTTTCAAGGCGGAGTCGAAAAGAATCCCCGATCACCATTAAAGTTTTCTCATTATCCGAATTGGATTTAAACACTTTCAGGATCTCCTCGCCGCCTTCGCTCTCCTCTTTTTTCACCTTGTAACGGATACCATCATGAAAATACTTCAACCCATATTCCCTGTCATCATCCAGCTCTTTATATCGCCCGATCATCCTGGACAGATCCCCCCTGCAAGGCTTAGTCCCGATCATAACCTGAATATCTTCGATTGGCAGACTTTCACCTGTCATATCCTGTACAATTTTCTCGTTGGTAATATATCCGCCTAAATTGTTCATGTGAGTATCATATTTTCGGAACAGCTGGTATTTTTCAGTAAACTCCCTCAGATAATCTGCCAGAAAATCAAATTCCACGTCGGAATTTTCTTTCATATATTTTGCAAAAGTCTCCATTCTGGAATCCCCGATTCCAATCACCTTTGGCTTCTCCGGCATATACTTCGAATAAAGTGTCTCTTTGTTGGGAGCCACGTAGTAATGGAACTGTTCCACGCCCCTGTTCAGGAACCAGTCCCGTACTTTTGCAATTCCGGATGCAATTTCCGCACTTTGTTCCAGTGTATACACATTGGTTTTCTGGTAATCTGCCATGGCATTTTCTCCCTCCCTTTCCGGCAGGTAAAACAGCCAGTTATCTTCTCCGATCACCACATCCCCGATCTTTGTATTGCGGAAAAATTCCGTATCAATAAAGTTGCAGAACTTCACCAGGTCATTTTTGAAAGGCACATGATCCTTATAATACGCCTCAAACTGCTCCGGGAAGTCTCCCAGAGATTCCAGATTCACCTCCGGAAATTCAGCCAGTTTTCTGTTTTCATTGTTTTCCGTATCAAATCTGCCGGAAAATCCAGTCCACACCACTCCTGGCAGAACCAGACTTCCTGCAAATAATACGATCAGAATTTTCTGTTTTCTCATATGCTTCCTGTTAAAATCTGAAATAAATAAACGGGTTATAGCTGTTATTTACAAGTGCCGCTACACTCAGCCAGAAAATCACCAGACAGGCGATCATTCTCGGAACTGTCACCATTCCATTGGCAGGGATTTTTCCAGCGGAATGTACCCGGACCTTCTCATATATCTTCTGCAAAACTCCTGCAAATAAAACCCCCATAACGATCAGAAAGATCATTTTGCTGTCAAGATATGCAGAAAGAAGAATGGTTCCTCCATGTGCCACAAACATATTTCTCACATAAGTAAAAAACAGGGAAATATTTTCTGCACGGAACAGAATCCATCCAAAAAACACCGCGGTCACCGTGTAGCCCCAGCCCAAAATTCCAGGCAGTTTTTCCAGTTTTTTTCCAAGCCACACACGTTCCAGTATAAGAAAAAGGCCATGATAAAGCCCCCAGAGGATAAACGCTATTCCAGCCCCATGCCACATTCCGGTAAGGAAAAATACGATAAGCAGGTTTCGATAGGTGCATGCCGCGCCTTTGCGATTTCCTCCCAAAGGAATATAGACATAATCGCGAAACCAGGAAGACAGGGAAATATGCCATCTGTGCCAGAATTCCTGCACAGAACCAGCTGTATAAGGATAATTGAAATTCTCCTGGAATTCAAATCCGAACATTTTTCCAAGACCAATGGCCATATCGGAATATCCGGAAAAATCGTAATAAATCTGCATCATGTAAAGAATTGCGCCCAGCCACAGAGCCTTCCTAGATACCGCGTATGGACCATATTTAAAAATTTCATCCACCACACGGGCAAAGGAATTGGCAAGAAGAACCTTTTTCCCAAGTCCCCAGCAAAAACGCATTATCCCGGCTGCAAATTTTCGGATAGTCTCTTTTCTTCCTGTAATCTGAGCTGCAATGTCGCGATATTTTACAATAGGTCCTGCGATCAGCTGTGGGAAAAAGGAAATATACAAAAGCATATGCCAGAAATTGTGCTGTGCCGGCACCTCTCCCCTGTACACATCGATCACATAGGACAACGCCTGGAAAGTATAAAAAGAAATTCCAATTGGAAGCGCCACCTGAAAAAGAGTGGTTCCTGTTCCATCTGCTGAAAAAAGTCCGGTTATGGCTTCTGTCAGAGTGCCAAAATACTTGAAATATCCCAGCAACCCCAGATTAATAATCAAAGTTGCCACAAGAATCTTTTTTTTCCTGGTCTGATATTTTTCAATCAGAATTCCGCCGGTAAAATTCACCGCCACGGAAAACAGCATAAGGAAAACATAAAGCGGCTCTCCCCATGCATAAAAAAGCAGACTGAAAAATACCAGGATTCCATTTCGGATTTTTCCGGGACTTATATAATATGCTGCCAGTACTAAGGGCAGAAAGATCCATAGAAAGAGCATCGAGCTGAAAACCATGTGTATCTCCTTTATTTTTCAAACAGGCTCTGGAGCATGTTTGTCTGTCAATGCTCAGTATTATAACATAAAAGACCCTCCCCATACCAGTATCCTGAAAAAATTCACATTCTGGTATGAGAAAGGTCTCCGTTTTTAACTGAGAGAAAAATCCATCCGTTCTCACTTATTTCGTTTTATAACTACACAGAACTTTTTTCGCGTGCAGATTGCAGGAATGATCTGAGGCATCTCCGCCTCATTCCAAGCCACTTACCAGATTTTGGAGTCCACAGCTGCGCGCTCGATTGGCAGGCCTTTCATATATCTTTCCATGAACATATTAAAGCCTTCTACACCCTCCGGATCCGGATTCAGGGTGCTTCCCTGATTTCCTGCAAATACCTTGGTATCCAGGAAGTCTTCCAGGGTTTCATTCTCCTCTTTGTTTACAAGATAGGAAGCGAGCACTGCAATTCCCCATGCACCGCCTTCACCGGCAGTCTCCATAACAGAAACCGGGGCATTTACAGCATCTGCAAGGATCTGCTGTCCAACACCTTTTGTCTTAAACAGTCCGCCATGACCAAGAAGACGGTCAACCTTTACCCCCTCTTTCTTAAACAGGATGTCAAGACCAACTCTCATAGCGCCAAGGCAGGTATAAAGATTGGTTCTCATAAAGTTGGCAAGATTGAATTTGCTCTCTGGAGAACGTACAAACAGTGGTCTTCCTTCTGTAAATCCAGTCATATGCTCACCGGAGAAATAGCAGTAGGACAAAAGTCCGCCGCAGTCCACATCTCCCTCCAGAGCCTTGTTGTATAAGGTTCCGAAAAGCTTGTTCATATCAGCTTCCATACCCATTGCTTCTGCAAACTCACGGAAAATATTTACCCATGCATTCAGATCAGAAGTACAGTTATTAGAGTGTGCCATTGCAACCGGATGTCCGGATGGAGTCGCAACCATATCAATTTCAGAATATGGTGCAGATAACTCCTTCTCCAAAACAATAGAGGCAAATACAGAAGTACCTGCGGAAACATTTCCGGTACGCTTTGCAACGCTGTTGGTAGCTACCATTCCAGTGCCAGCATCACCTTCCGGCGGACACATAGGAATTCCGGCTTTCAGCCTGCCTGTTACATCAAGAAGCTTTGCTCCCTCTTCTGTCAGGCAGCCAGCATCCTGTCCCGCAACAAGACATTTCGGCAGAATGCCGCGAAGCTTCCATGGGAACCCATAAGAAGCAACCTGCTCATCAAACTGCTGAACCATTTTTTCATTGTAATCCCTGGTAGTGCTGTCCACTGGGAACATTCCTGCAACATCGCCAATTCCAAGAACTCTTTTTCCAGTCAGTTTCCAATGTACATATGCCTCCAGAGTGGCAATATAATCAATATCTTTTACGTGAGGCTCGCCTTTTAAAATTGCCTGATACAGATGTGCGATACTCCATCTCTGAGGAATATTATACTGAAAAAGTTCGGACAGTTTTCTGCTTGCCTCTCCCGTAATATTATTTCTCCAGGTTCTGAACGGAACCAGAAGATTTCCTTCTTTGTCAAATGGCATGTAGCCGTGCATCATGGCACTGATTCCAATAGCACCAACGCTTGTCAGCTCCACACCATATTTCTCCTCTACATCCTTTGCCATCTGCTGATAACAGTCCTGCAAACCGGACCAGATATCTTCCAGACTGTATGTCCATACACCATTCTCATAGCGGTTCTCCCACTCGTGTCCGCCGGATGCGATTGGTGCATTATTTCCATCTACCAGAACTGCCTTGATTCTTGTGGAACCGAACTCGATTCCAAGTGCTGTCCTGTTATCCAGGATTGCCTGCTTTGCTTCTGCTGCTCCCATGTGTAAAATCCTCCCGTTGTTGTTATATAATACACAGCTTTTCTACTGCATATTGTGCTATTTCTCCAAATTTCAAACTATTTAGAGCCTGTTTTTATTATAATATGCTTCCAGAAGGGCGTCAATATCTCTACCAAAAGCTTTTTGTAAAATATGCGCAGCTGTTTGTGCCAGGCATTTTTTCGGGGACAATTGCCACCCTACAGAATATCAATCAGTGCATCAATATCTTCCATCTTCGTCGCCCAGCTTGTTGCAAAGCGGATCACAGTATGATTCTCGTCATATTTTTCCCAGAAGCTGAACTTCACTTTTTCGCCCAATTCCTCCATTTTCTTATTTTCCAGGATAACAAAAATCTGATTGGTTGGGGAATTAATGAAAAATTCATAGCCCTTCTCTTTTAATGCAGCTTTCAGTTTTGCAGCGGTTTCAATAGCATTTTTACTGATTTCCAGGTACAAATTTCCTGTGAAAAGAGTATCAAACTGAATTCCAAGCAGTCTGCCTTTCGCAAGAAGCGCTCCCTGCTGTTTGATCATAGTAAAGAAATGTTTCGGTGCTTTCTTCGGAAAAACGACTGCTTCACCGCACAGGGCACCAACCTTGGTTCCTCCGATATAAAATACGTCTGTATAATTTGCAATATCTTTCAAAGTCACATCTGTCTCTGCCACCAGTCCATAGCCCAGTCTGGCTCCATCCAGGAATAGCGGGATCTCATATTCCCTGCATACACTGGAAATATCTGCCAGTTCCTGCTTTGTGTAAAGAGTTCCGTATTCTGTCGGATGTGAAATATAAACCATGCCTGGAAAAACCATGTGATCATAGCTTCCGTCTGCGTAGTAGGTCTGGAGATAATCTTTCAGATCTGCGGCAGAAATTTTACCATTGTTCTGGGGAAGGGGAAGAACTTTATGTCCGGTAAATTCAATTGCTCCGGCTTCATGAGCATTTACATGACCGGTAACTGCGGAAAGCACTCCTTCATACCGATTCAGCACGGACGCGATCACCACTGCATTTGTCTGGGTACCCCCTACCAAAAAATAGACCTCCCCATCCGGACAGCCACACGCCTCTTTTATTTTTTCCTTCGCTTTGTCACAGAAAGGATCCTGTCCATATCCCGGAACCTTTTCCAGGTTGGTTTCCATTAATCTTTTTAAGATTGCCTCATGAGCACCTTCGCAATAATCATTTTCAAAATACAGCATGATGTAACTCCTTTGTTTCATATTTTTCACTTGTACCATACAGGTATATTTTACTTTGATTTCGTTTTTTAATCATATACCTGCCCTAAATTTTTTACAAGAAAAATGTTTCCGGATAACAGTTCCGTAACCAAATGGCCAATAAATTCTTTCTTTTATATAATTCAGGGTTGACATTCCCACCTTTGCCGAATTATAATTACCACAACAAAATACATTTGCAGTCACGCTTCAATAAAAGGGAGTAGCTGGCATATCAAATGCACTGTTTCTGGTTTAGTGCATTTTTGTATATGGATTTTCATGCGTCAGAACGGTAGACAGTTCCACGAATCTGTCGCCCGCAGAAAATTGAAATGGCAAGACTTTTATTACAATAGTCGCATATCTTCAGATATGCAGTATTGTAATAAAAGTCTTTTTTTATACCCCAAAAACAGGTTATAAAATGCCTTCCCTACAAGGCTTTCATTTTTATAACAATATTAACATTATGCAAGTATTTTTATCTATTTAAGCACTTACATTCAAACACCCAAAAGGAGGAAAATGAAATGGAATTTTTAACAGACGGAATCCTTGCATTAACCTGGCAGCAAATTGTAATGTTTGCCGTCGGAATCACCCTGATCTGGCTGGCTATCAAAAAAGGATTTGAACCAGCCCTGCTTCTGCCAATGGGCTTTGGTGCCATACTTGTGAACCTGCCTTTTTCCGGAGTTTTAAACCAGACTCTGGCTGGCGGGATCCAGGCAAACGGAGTCATTGAATGGCTGTTCCATGTGGGAATTGAAGCCTCAGAAGTCATGCCGATTTTACTTTTCATCGGAATTGGCGCTATGATCGACTTCGGTCCCCTGCTTTCCAATCCCTCTTTGTTCCTGTTTGGCGCAGGTGCACAGCTTGGAATTTTTGCTGCAATTTTACTGTCCACCATCCTTGGATTTGACCTAAAAGACGCTGCTTCTATCGGAATCATCGGTGCTGCCGACGGACCTACTTCCATTCTGGTATCCCAGGTCCTGAATTCCAGATATATCGGCGCCATTGCAGTTGCCGCCTATTCCTACATGGCACTTGTCCCAATTGTACAGCCCTTTGCCATCCGGCTTGTCACTACAAAGAAGGAACGCTGCATTCACATGGAATATAATCCGAAATCCGTTTCCAAAACCATGAAGATTGCTTTTCCCATTATAGTTACTGTAATCGTGGGGCTGGTAGCACCTCAATCCGTTGCGCTGGTTGGATTTCTCATGTTCGGCAACCTGATCCGGGAATGCGGTGTCCTGGGCACCCTGTCCGACACAGCCCAGAATATTCTGGCAAATCTGATCACCCTGCTTCTTGGAATCACCATTTCCTTCAGCATGCGTGCAGACCAGTTTGTAACAAAAGAGACCTTACTGATCCTGGTGATTGGACTTTTTGCTTTTGTCATGGACACCATCGGCGGCGTTCTCCTGGCAAAATTTATGAATCTTTTCCTGAAAAAAAAGATCAACCCAATGATTGGCGGTGCCGGAATTTCTGCATTTCCAATGTCCTCCCGAGTTGTTCAGAAAATGGCCATGGAAGAAGATCCCACAAATGTAATTCTCATGCAGGCCGCCGGTGCCAACGTGTCCGGACAGATTGCTTCTGTAATCGCAGGCGGCATGGTTATCAACCTGGTCACAAAATTTTTATAAAAAAATTTTTATAATGAGGAGGGTCTTATCTATGAATACATCCAATATCATTATTGCACTTGAAATCATGGCAAAAGGAATGGCAGGAATCTTTACTGCCATTCTGTTCATCATTCTTTGTGTATGGCTTCTCGGAAAAATCGGAAAATAAATACTCCAATATATCTATAGCGCTTCTCTTTTCATCCCCGACAAAAAACGAGCCAAGGTCACATGCAGCATTGACCTTGGCTCAATATTTTTACTAATACATCGTTTCGTAAATAACTATACCAATCGCGTAGGATGTAGATCCGAGTGTGCAGGTCTAAAATCCACATTTTCTCTCTGTTACTCTACTGCATCAGCAGCATTCTCAGAGGCAGAACCGGGCTCCCCATCATAATTTTCCAGGAAAGAATGTCTCACACCATATTGTTTATATCCCACAACTGTATCAATATTTACATTCTCTACGCTCTTGAAAATGTTGCCCTCTACAAACGGATTCACCTTTTTCAGGTCACGGATCAGTTCCTTGATTTCTACACGTTTGGAGCGATTTTCGTTATTGCAGGTAGTGCAGGTATCTGTAAATTTACATGCACACTGAATAAAATGGAGATCATTGTAGTCACGCCATGCCTTAATATCATCCT
Source organism: Ruminococcus sp. RTP21484sp1_RTP21281st1_A8_RTP21281_210402 (assembly GCF_040914025.1). Taxonomy (NCBI): domain Bacteria; kingdom Bacillati; phylum Bacillota; class Clostridia; order Eubacteriales; family Oscillospiraceae; genus Ruminococcus; species Ruminococcus sp. RTP21484sp1_RTP21281st1_A8_RTP21281_210402. The sequence continues at coordinate 47,190 of NZ_JBCPGE010000007.1, read as the reverse complement.
CCCGCACCAGATACAATGGACGGATCAATTCCATTCCCTCAAAGTTGGTGCTGTGAAGCTTGGGCATCATAGTCTGTACCTGGGCACCGTAAAGCATGCCCATAAGAATGGTCTCAATCACATCATCATAGTGGTGACCCAGTGCAATCTTGTTGCAACCCATTTCTTTTGAAAAAGCATAGAGATGCCCGCGGCGCATTCTTGCGCAAAGATAACAAGGAGATTTCTCCACATTAAATACAGACTCAAAAATATCAGACTCAAAAATACGAATAGGAATATTTAACCTTCTGGCGTTTTCCTCGATTACCTGACGGTTGGCCGGACTGTAGCCCGGATCCATAACCAGAAATTTCACCTCGAAATCAAATTTATTATGAAGCTTCAGTTCCTGGAAGCACTTTGCCATCAGCATAGAGTCCTTGCCGCCGGAAATACAGACTGCAATCCTATCTCCCGGCTTCACAAGCTCGTAAGTATTGATTGCCTTGGTAAACCTGGACCAGATTTTTTTCTTAAATTTCTTGCGAAGACTGATCTCCACATTTTTCACAAAATCTTCGTCCTGTGAACTCTTCATGGCATCCATAAGCCAGGCAATGTACCCTTTCTCAAGGCTTACTGCATCCAGCCCCTCTTCCTCGAGCTTCTTAGCGATTTCTTTACTATTGATTCCGCGGCTGCAGCAAATAACCAGTTTTCTGGTCTTATCCACTTCCGGATTCTCCATGATTTCCTCTGGCTTACAGGCCAAAGCCCCCTTAACAGCGCCATGGGAAATCTCAATCTCGTCGCGGACATCAATGATCTGATAGGACTCCGCTGGTAACTTTTTTAATTCTTCTATTGTTATACTGCTCATTTAAATCCTTCCCTGAATATATTCTATAATGTCCATACTTTATATCACGATCTCAACAAAACTGTAACTCGTTCCTGCTCAGAAGAAACCTTGCTGAATATGATTGTTACTGTTCACTGGTCACGTTCCGCGAGGCGTTTTTTGTGAACAAAGTTCACAGAAAACCCGAGAATTGCGGCGCGAAATCATGCGAATGCATGATTTCTGTGCATCGCGAAGCGCGTTACTGTGAACGGAGTGAACAGTAACATATGATTCTCTAAAGCATGTCCGACATTTTTTTGTTACAAAACGGACATGTCGTCTATCGGCGACATCTCTATATATGAAAATCAGCTGCTGTGCGCCTGCGACACTCCCGCATCTGCCGTTCGTGACGTTCATAGTATCATGTTAATTCCGATTTTTTATCAGTGACACAATAAACAAAATCAACGCCAGTACCGCAAAAAACGGAATCACTGCCACCAGAATATGAAACAGCAAAAAGACGACTATCAGCAGGATCACCACGCCCAGAAGTTTGCTGTACCAGGTATCAAACCGCCATACATGTACATGATTCCGGCTGGAGCTCTGGGTATTCTGTGCGTCATCCGAATAGGTGCTGTACTCCTCATAATCCAGCTGCCCGTTATCCACATCTGTATCCAGCAAAGTCCTGGCGATCAGCCTGGGATCTCCAAGTTCATCAAGAACCTGCTGCTCATCGCGTCCACTACGTACCTGTGACTGAATATAATCTTCATAGTAACGCACATGCGCCGCCACCTTACCCTCATGCATCTGTCCGGACAGCTGACTTCTCAATGTATCCAGAAATTCTGTTCTATTCATTCAATTATTCAACCTTTCTTATATAAAACCACGAATCATTATCCTGTTTCAAACAGGCTCTGTGCATTTTCTATTCTAACAATACTTGCCCTCATACGCAACTATCCAAGTCATAAAATTTTTATGAAGTCAGAAGCGGAGATTGTATTTTTCAATTCGGGTAGATTTTATCCACGTTCAAAGCATTTGTTATTTTTCACAAATATACATCGTCTTTTTTGACAATAATGCTGTCTGTTAATTTATTGACAAAATGTTTTTTTAATGATACAATGAACACATCAATTGAAAAGCTTCTGAATACTGACGGATCGTGGAGTTAACCACAGGGACTTCAGGAGCAGATCATGAGGATTACTGTTTACAGCTGCTGCACCATATTTTGCAGACAGCATAGGCAGTAATTTCCAGCCGACCGTCTGGGCAGTATTTGAATCATCAGATACTGCCCTTTTTTTACCGGGAGGTACCTCTGACATGAGGGAAATACCGTTGTCTTTTTAAGAAGCGGTCATATAAAAACCATTTAATCTTACACAACGAAAGGAGCTTTTATTATGGGGTTTAAAAGTGACATCGAAATCGCACAGGAATGTGAAATGAAACCAATCACTGAGATTGCAGCTAAAGCAGGTATTGAGGACAAATATCTTGAGCAGTATGGTAAATACAAAGCAAAAATCGACTACAATCTTCTGAAAGAAACAGATAAGAAAGATGGCAAACTGATTCTGGTTACCGCTATCAACCCGACTCCTGCCGGAGAAGGAAAAACCACTACTACAGTTGGTCTGGCAGACGCTATGCAGAAGCTTGGCAAGAACGTTATGGTAGCTCTTCGTGAGCCATCCCTTGGACCGGTATTCGGTGTAAAAGGCGGTGCAGCAGGCGGCGGATATGCCCAGGTAGTTCCAATGGAAGATATCAACCTTCACTTCACAGGTGACTTCCACGCAATCGGCGCAGCAAACAACCTTCTTGCAGCAATGATCGATAACCATATTTTCCAGGGCAATGCTCTTAACATCGACCCACGTAAGATCACATGGAGAAGATGTGTAGATATGAACGACCGTCAGCTTCGTAATGTAGTAGACGGACTTGGCGGAAGAACAAACGGTATGCCTCGTGAAGACGGCTATGACATCACGGTAGCTTCCGAGATCATGGCTGTTCTCTGTCTTGCAAGTGATATCAAAGACCTGAAAGAAAGACTTTCCAGAATCATCATCGGTTATACATATGGCAAACCGTCAGAGCAGAAACCGGTAACAGCTGGTGATCTTCATGCAGAGGGTGCTATGACAGCACTTCTGAAAGATGCTCTGAAACCAAACCTTGTTCAGACACTGGAGCATGTACCTGCAATCGTTCACGGCGGACCATTCGCAAACATTGCTCACGGATGTAACTCCGTAACCGCTACCAAGATGTCTCTGAAGCTTGCTGATTACACCATCACAGAGGCTGGATTCGGTGCTGACCTTGGTGCCGAGAAATTCCTTGATATCAAATGCCGTATGGCTGGTCTGAAACCAAATGCAGTTGTTATCGTTGCTACTGTCCGTGCACTGAAATACAATGGCGGCGTTCCGAAGGCTGATCTTAACAATGAGAACCTTGAGGCTCTTGAGAAAGGTCTTCCAAACCTTCTGAAACACGTAAGCAACATCAAAAATGTTTACAAGCTTCCATGTGTTGTTGCAATCAATGCATTCCCGACAGATACCAAGGCAGAGCTTGACCTGGTAGAAGCAAAATGTAAAGAGCTTGGCGTTAATGTTGCACTTTCTGAAGTATGGGCAAAAGGCGGCGAAGGCGGTATTAAATTAGCTGAGGAAGTAATCCGTCTTGTTGAAGAGCCAAACGACTTCACATATTCCTATGAGCTTGAAGGCTCTATCGAAGATAAGCTGAACCAGATCGTTCAGAAAATCTATGGCGGTAAGAGAGTTGTTCTTACAGCTAATGCTCAGAAGCAGGCAAAACAGCTGGAAGAGCTTGGATTCGGAAACTGCCCGATCTGTGTGGCAAAAACACAGTACAGCTTAACAGATGACCAGACCAAGCTTGGTGCTCCGACAGGCTTTGAAGTAACTGTTCGTAACCTGAAGATTTCTGCAGGTGCAGGCTTCATCGTAGCCCTCACAGGAGAGATCATGACCATGCCAGGTCTTCCAAAGGTTCCGGCTGCTGAGAAAATCGATGTAGACGAAACAGGTAAGATCACAGGACTGTTCTGATTTTTACATGTCAGCCAGGTTTCCGTGTAAACATGGATTTGGCACGTTGCTCACAAAAATCAACGCCCGGGAGACCCAAACTCCCGGGCGCTTTTTACATACAAGCAAAGTGTATCCTTTGAAAATAAAATAAAGGATTTTATCAGCCTGCCAGGGACAGACGCCCTGGCAGTATTATGTATATTACTTATTTCAGCTTCTCCCCTGTAAGCATCTCATATGCCTGGAGATATTTGTCGATTGTCTTGTCCACGATTTCCTGTGGAAGAGTCCAGTCGTTGTCCGGGTTTGCTTTCAGCCAGTCACGGGCAAACTGCTTGTCAAAGGATGGCTGGCCATGACCTGGCTCATATCCATCTGCCGGCCAGAATCTGGAGCTGTCCGGTGTAAGCATCTCATCACCAATAACAATATTACCATTTTCATCAAGTCCAAACTCAAATTTGGTATCTGCAATAATAATACCTTTGCTTAAAGCATACTCGGCACATTTTTTATATAATGCGATGGTGTAATCACGAATTTTCTCAGCATACTCCTGACCATGTCCCGGATAGTATTTCTCAAGATGGGTAACGCTCTGCTCAAAAGAAATATTCTCGTCGTGGTCGCCGATCTCAGCCTTGGTAGAAGGTGTGTAAATAGGCTCAGGCAGCTTGTCAGACTCTTTCAGACCTTCCGGAAGAGTAATTCCGCAAACTGTACCATTCTTCTGGTAGCTTGCCCAACCGCTTCCAGTGATATATCCACGAACGATGCACTCAACCGGGATCATATCCAGCTTGCGGCACATCATGCTGTTTCCGTCAAACTTATCCTGCTGGAAAAACTCCGGCATATCTTTTACATCAACAGAAATCATGTGGTTCGGCAGGATATCCTGGGTCATATCGAACCAGAACTTGGACATCTGTGTAAGAACAGTGCCTTTCTTCGTTACTTCGTTGTTCAGGATCACATCAAAACAGCTGATACGGTCTGTCGCAACCATGATCAGGCTGTCTCCGTTGTCGTAAATCTCGCGTACTTTGCCTTCTTTAACTGGCTTCATTTCCTGCATAGCTTTACACCTCATCACTTTTCTATTTTTCATTTTTGTAAAAGTCCAAAAGGCATGACTGTTTCACAATCTCAGCCTGCCTGTTTCCGCTTTTACAGCACCCAATTATTTTACCATTTTGCAGACAAAAAAACAATTCTCTTAAATGCCGAAATCAAGGCATCTTTTCCCGAAATCCATGTGAATCTTCACATGTAACCATTCAAAGTGATTGATTCCTGCGCTATCTTCGTTTTATAATAAGAAAAAACAACCAGCAGGATACTCTGCCTGCGAGGGGCATTTCAGCTCGCAAAACTAATTTGCCATATATTCCAGGAGACACTATGATCTATAAATTTGCAGCCGCCGACATGGACGGTACTTTATTAAATGACAAAAACGAAATTACACCATACACCATCGAAACAATCCGGCAGGCAGCCGCGCAGGGACTGATTTTCTCCATTTGCACCGGGCGTCCCATTCAGGGAGTGGAGCGCTATCAGAAACAGCTGGGCATTCAGGGACCTGTGATCACTTATAATGGGGCTATGATCCTGGATTCTGCTGACGGACGCGTTCTGTATAGACAGGAGCTAAAAGCTGACGATGCGCGTCTGATTCTGGAAGCAGGACTGAACTATGATACTACCATGTGCATCTGGTCGGACAATAAATTATATGGGAACAAGCTGAATGACCGGATTCAGGAATACAGCCAGGCTACCAAGGTAACGCCCCTTCTCATGCCATCTATCGACGAGCTTTTGGCGCAGGGGATTACGAAAATTCTCTGGTATGACGATGTTTCCCAAATTCAGCAAATAGAAAAAGAGCTACGGAAAACAGCTCATTTTCATAACGTAACTTTCTGCACCTCCAAGCCCTTCTATCTGGAGTTCTTCAGCAGTAAGGTGTCAAAGGCTGCAGCTATTGATTGCATTGGTAAGCTCTACGATTTCACCCCCGCTGAAACTATCGCTATCGGCGACGGTTTCAATGACCTCTCCATGATCCACTATGCTGCCCTTGGCGTTGCCATGGCAAATGCACCAGATGGCGTGAAAGAGTCTGCGGATTATATCACTGCACGCACTAACAATGAGGATGGTGTTGCAGAAGTTCTGGAGAAATTTGTTTTATAGAATCATGACTATACAAAAATGGTGATTGTGTTAATTATTTCACATTCAACACAATCACCATTCTATCAATCCGTTTTAAACCAAATTATGTCCGCCTTGCTATATCTCTTACAGATTCTTAAACATTACAGCTGTAGACTTCGCTCTTACAGCCAAATATGCTCGCTACATCTCTTACAGATTCTTAAACAGCGGCTTCATAGCCGGATACAGTTCTTTGAACTTCTGGTATCTCTCCTCATATTTCGCAGCCAGTTCTGGAGTAGGCTCTACAGTATCCACTACTTTTGCAAGCTTCTTGCCAGCAGTCTCAACGTCCGGATAAACACCGCATCCTACTGCTGCCAGCATAGCACCGCCAAGGGATGGTCCCTCTTCCACTTCCAGAACGTCAACCTTAATATTCATAACATTTGCAATGATCTGCTTCCACAGCGGGCTCTTTGCACCACCGCCACAGATCTTGGTACGCTCAATTTTAATTCCAAGACTCTTTGCAACCTCCAGAGAATCACGAAGTGCGAAAGCAACTCCCTCCAATACAGCCTGGGTCATATCTGCTCTTGAAGTGTCCATGGACATGCCGAAGAATACGCCTCTTGCATCTGGATCGTTGTGTGGGGAACGCTCACCCATCAGGTATGGCAGGAAGAATACGTGATTCTCACCAAGCTTCTGGATAGGCGCCTGCTCTGCTGCGAAGTCCTTCGTTCTAAGAATCTCCTCAGCCCACCATTTATTACAGGAAGCAGCACTGAGCATACATCCCATAAGATGATAGCTTCCATCTGCGTGACAGAAGGAATGAAGGGCATTGTGCTCATCCACACCAAAATTCTTGCTGGAAATGAACACGGTTCCGGAAGTACCAAGGGAAATATTGCACTGTCCGTCACCAACTGTTCCAGTACCAACTGCTGCTGCCGCATTGTCTCCAGCACCAGCGATAACCTTTACATTCTCAGAGAAGCCAAGCTCTTTAGCAACCTCTGGCTTCAGTGTTCCAACAACCTCCCAGCTCTCATAAACCTTCGGAAGCTGCTCCTCTTTCACACCGCAGATTTCCATCATTTCTTTAGACCAGCAGCGATTCTTTACATCCAGAAGAAGCATACCAGAAGCGTCAGATACATCTGTGCAGAAGGAGCCGCTTAAACGATAAGCCAGGTAATCCTTTGGAAGCATGATCTTCACAACTTTTGCAAATTTCTCTGGCTCATTTTTCTTCATCCACAGGATCTTCGGAGCAGTAAAGCCGGCAAATGCGATATTTGCAGTATACTGGGAAAGCTTGTCCTTTCCGATCACATTATTCAGATAATCTGTCTCTTCAGAAGTACGTCCGTCATTCCACAGAATTGCAGGACGAATTACCTGATCCTGATCATCTAAAGTTACCAGTCCATGCATCTGTCCGCCGAAGCTGATTCCGGCAACCTGGGAGCGGTCAATGCCCTCTGTCAGTTCTTTCATACCAGCCATACTCTGGGTATACCAGTCTTCCGGATTCTGCTCAGACCAGCCCGGATGCGGGAAAAATAATGGATATTCTTTTGATACGATATTACAGATTTTTCCGGATTCTTCCATAAGAAGAAGTTTTACTGCGGAAGTACCAAGATCAACACCGATAAAATACATTTTTATCCTCCTTAAGTTCATGTCTTAGGCGTTCCTTCTAGGCTTTCCGGACAGAACCCTCTTAGAATGCCCTGCCCGCCTATTCTAAAAACAGCCGTACCGCATAAAGTGGTACGGCCGTTTCTATATATGCCTATAATTCTATTCAAATCGTCCCTTCCTGCTTTTTTAAGCAAGAAGCAATCATTCTACATTGCTCTCAACTTTGTACACAGCAATTACTTACTGTTTATTTAAGCATTAGCCCCATGGATTCTCTGTAGGATATCTTACACCAGCCGGCTGGTTGTAACCGATCTTCTTAACATCAAGTCCAAGGAATTTCACTACTTCGTAGAATGCCTTTCCATAATGTCCAAACATAACTGCACCGTGATGCGGGTAGTTGCCCTCGATCAGTACGTGGCGGTAGAATCTTCCCATCTCTTTGATTGCGAAGATACCAATACCACCAAAGGATCTTGTAGGTACGTCAAGAACTTCACCTTCTGCAACATAGGAAACAAGCTCTCCCTCAGAGTTGCACTGCAGACGATAGAATGTAATATCAGAAGCAGCGATATCACCCTCCAGAGTTCCTCTTGTGAAATCTGGCTCAGATCCTTCCGGCTCAAGAAGTCTGTGCTGGATCAGCTGATATTTAACAGCTCTGGAATCGCACATCTTGCAGGCCGGAGTATTTCCACAATGGAAGCCCATGAATGTATCGGTAAGCTTATAATCATATTTGCCCTTGATATCCTCATCATAGATGTACTGAGGAACGGAGTTGTTGATGTCAAGCAGTGTAACAGCATCATTGGAAATGCAAAGTCCGATGTACTCGCTGAGTGCTCCGTAGATATCAACCTCGCAGGATACCGGGATTCCTCTTGCAGCAAGACGGCTGTTTACATAGCATGGCTCAAATCCAAACTGTGACGGGAATGCAGGCCAGCATTTGTCGGCAAATGCAACGTATTTTCTGGCGCCCTTGTGAGCCTCAGCCCAATCAAGAAGAGTAAGCTCGAACTGTGCCATTCTCTCACTAAGGTCAGCATAGTATCTGCCCTCGCCCATTTCCTTTGCCATATCTGCGCAAACCTCTGGGATACGAGGATCGTTCTCATGCTCCTTGTAAGCAACCAGAAGGTCAAGCTCAGAGTTCTCTTCAATCTCAACGCCCAGCTCATAGAGTCCTTTGATCGGTGCGTTACATGCGAAGAAGTCCTGTGGACGCGGTCCGAAGGTAATGATCTTCAAATTGCGGACACCGATAACGGCACGGGCAACCGGTACGAAGTCAGCGATCATGGTAGCAATGTCAGTTGCAGTTCCAACCGGATATTCTGGAATATAAGCCTCAAGATGACGCATCTTTAAGTTGTAGGAGCAGTTCAGCATACCACAGTAAGCATCGCCACGACCATTGATCATATCGCCATCGCCCTCAGCAGCAGCTACATACATGCAAGGTCCGTCAAATCTCTCTGCGATCAGAGTCTCTGGAGTCTCCGGTCCGAAGTTTCCAAGGAAAACAACAAGTGCATTACACTCAGCTTTGTTTACATCCTCGAGAGCCTTCTCCATGTCTTTCTCATTCTCAACAGTTACTGGACATTCATAAAGCTCACCTTTGTAAGCGTCCATGATAGCTGCGCGTCTCTTCTCAGAAAGCTGAATTGGGAAACAGTCACGGCTTACTGCGATTAATCCAAGTTTTACTACTGGTATATTGTTCATAATAGGTATTCCTCCATATTTTAATTTTTTAAGAAACTTTCAATTGTGGTAACTATGTAAGCACCTCAGGTCTCAATATTCATTTTTCAAACAGATTTTAGTAATTGCCCCACCAACAACGTGTCGGTTTATCTTCTGAAAAAAAATGAGCAACTATGAATTATTTTATCAGTCAATTGTGATATTCTCACCCTTTAGGCCATTAAATGCGCCAGCGATCTTCGCATCCTCATGTGCGATCAGCCATTTGTTCTTGGCTGTCATCAGGCTGTCCTCTCCTGTCTTCTCAGTCTGGAAAGTAAGGTCTGTGTTGGTTCCTTTCGGAAGTACGACAACACACTGGAAACCGCCCTCATTCACATGGCATGGTGCGTAGTGAAGTGTGGTAGCGTATACCTCGATACCGGTTCCTGCCGGTACAAGGAATGCCTCGATCTTAGATGTATCATAGGTATGATCCGGCTCAATGTCCTGCTGATGTCCGATAAGAAGGACAAGATCTGTAACCGCTACATTAATCTCGGAATTACGATGATACTCCACTGCATTCAGCTTCTTGTTATGGCCGTTGCAGTATCCGATCTGGACCGGCAGCCCGCCGTATCCCTTGTTCTGCAGGTCTTTCATAATATCCAGTGCCTCCAGTTCCTCAACGGATGGAACGTAGATTACGTCCTCTGGAACCGGAGTGTGTTTCATCTCTTTGATAAGACCTGTAAAGTCGTATCCCTCCAGCACCTGTCCATATTTACGGAATGCCGGATCTGTTACTTTCTGAATCTTCACGATTAACCTCCTTTTGCACATATCAGAATGCGGACATGGCTGCTATCTGCCACTCTCGCAACAGTCCAATATGCTCATACTCAAGATTCCCGAACCAGGTGCTGACCTCAGTCCGCCCTGATTCTTTCTGCATGAAAAAAGCATACCATATTCTGGTATGCTTTACGACGGTTTTCTTGTCTTATCTATAGCTCTTTTTTGACATTTTTTCTTTTGGAGTTGTGTTAAATTTTTGTCTTACTTCGCTTGGAAGTCTGTTATATTTCTTCTGAAATTCTCTGGAAAAGGCTCTGCTGCTGGCAAAGCCGTTGTCCAGGGCAATCTGGCTCACGGTTTTCTCTGTATTCATCAGTTCCCGATATGCATAAGACATGCGAATTTCCTGTAAATAAGTCTTAAAATTGATTTTTGCATACTTTTTGAACATTCTCGACAAATAAGCATCTGAATAGCCAAATAAATTTGCCATCTCAGAAAGTTTCAGTTCTTCTGTATAATGCTCACGCATGTAAGTGGTAATTTTTGACAAAGCATCCAGGCGTCGGCTGTCCTTAATTTCCTCCTGCGCAGCCTCTGTCTCACGATAATCCCTTACCAACAGATACAAAATATTGTAGTACAGTGCCATAGTCCGGTACTCCCATCCTTCTTCACGGGCACGGTACACCTTATAAAGCTCCTCTATAAAAAATGCCAGCTTCCGGTTATCCGGAGCCTTGGACTTCTGATCCTTTGCCACACGGGCTGCACTTGTAAATCGGATAAACCGCTGGGCAGTAAAATATTTTTCAAACTGCTTCAGTGGAATCTGCAAAACCACAGTCTCATTTTTCCCTGGGGCGTGAATGGAATGGATCTCATTGGAATTGATGATGATCAGTCCGCCAGCCTCCAGGGGGTACTCTTCTTCATTAAGAAAAAAAGTCAGTCTGCCTTTTAGCACTGCAAAAATCTCAATTGAGGTATGCCAGTGTTTCTCTCTTTCGTAATTGCCGTGTCCGCCTTCAAATAAAAAGATTTTGAAGGGAAGACCTTCGTTTGGTATGATCAATTCATGCTGAAATTCCAAGATTTCACCTCCGGCAGGTATATTTCTATAAAGCCGCGCCATTTTCTTTCAGTTCCGAACCGGCTAGAACGTGTTTGAAAAAGGCTTTCTGCAAGATGTTCGTCACAATTTGTGGGAGATTTCGCTCGGATGAGGGCGCCGTAGCGGGCTACGGCAACCGAATTCGGGTGAAATATACCGCAAAGTGGGGCGTGCAGATTGCGGGAATGATTTTTCAAACACGCTCTAAAGTCTCTTGCTGTAAGAATATCATTTTCCCCTATATTTGACAATCCTGTTTCTTAGATTCTTTTTGGCTCCGCTGCCACGTCTTTTCTCGTTTCGTATTTTCTTAAATACAAGTTTTTTCTTATCTTGTATTTACCAGCTCAAACGCTTATAATTGAAATTAATTTTCAATATGTTATTTTTATTTTCGGGAGGTTTATCATGAAATTTATATATCCTGCTGTTTTTAAGAAAACCGAAGATGGTCGTTATAAGGGAACTTTCCCAGACCTGGAAGGCTGCTTCGGAGAAGGAGACACTTTAGACGAAGCTATCGAAAGCGCTAACGCTGCTGCATTCGACTGGATTTCTGTAGAGCTCTCCGAAGAAGTTCCAGAGCTGCCTCCGATCACAGATCCAGATGATATGGAATTAGAAGATGAGGATGTGGTCAGAAATATCCAGGTGAACATCCGGTTGTATGATGGGTGGGATGAATGAAGTTTACCGTGAGTGTTTGAAATGTCCGCTTACGTTCCAGACTTCACTGACTTACCTAATAAGTCCAAAATGGGGAGGCAAAGCCTCCCCATTAATTTTACCACTGTACCTGGTCAAAACCTTCTCAGTTACAAAATATTTTTGATTTATCTTGCCTGCTTCTTCACTGCCACTGCAATGGACAGACCGGGAGCATAATATGGAATCAATGTAGCCTGCAGTGCATGATAAATATCAGACTTTCCAGGCCATACGGTCTCCAGAAGATTGTTCTCTCTGTCCAGCTGGTGGAACCAGGAACCGTTTACGTGATCCAGAACTTTCTCATCCAGATATTTCATAAACTCTGCATAATCTGCTGCGTATTTCTCATTATCTGTTACATGGAACAGAACGGAAGAGGTGTTGATTGCTTCTGCAAGAGTCCAGTGCATTCTGTCATGGACTACAGGTTTGCCGTTCCAGTCTGTTGTGTAACAGATTCCCGGTGCACCGTCTGCATTCCATGCGTCAGCAACTGCGCGGTTATACAGATTCTCTGCAGCTTCAATATAAGGTGCTGCGCCAGCCTTATCCTCTTTATATGTAGAAAGCGCCCACTGTGTGATCAGTCTTGCCCACTCAATTCCGTGTCCCGGAGTTGCGCCGTATGGCTTAAACTGGTCGTCCGGGCGGTCTTTGTTGCATTCCAGATCCGGTACCCAGTCACTGGAAAAATGCTCCGGTATACGCCAGTTATTGTCCTTTGCCCATACCAGAACATGGTCGATGATCCTGCCTGCACGTACACGATATTTCTCATCCCCGGTCACATCAGCTGCGGCAAGAAACGCCTCAACGGTATGCATATTTGCATTCAAGCCTCGATAGGAATCCAGCTCTGTAAATTCTGTGTTCCAGGTATCACAGGAAAGTCCTTCTTCCTCGTTCCAGAATCTCAGATCATAAAGTGCCAAGGCATCTTTCAAAAGCTCTGCTGCCCCTTCTCTGCAGGCCAACACGCCGGAAGAAGCTGCCAGAATTACAAATGCATGGGCATAGCACTGCTTGGTTGGAACAATTTCATTGTCCTTTGTAAGACCTGCATACCAACCACCATTTTGATCATCGTGAAGCTCGCCTCTAAGCCCCTTCAACGCTGCATCAGCCAATGCCTCGCTGCCTTCATGTCCAAGCATGGAACCAATGCTGTACACATGTGTCATACGGCTTGTGATCCAGGTTTCACGGTTACGGTCTTTCCAGGGAGTGCCGTCATCTCCAAGATAATAGGAGCTTCCTCCTGGTGACGGAAACTGATGCCCGAAGCTTAATAAACCATCTCTTACATCCTGCAGAAATTCCTGGTTTTCAGCTGTTCCAAGCTGATATTTTTTCTCTGTAACTGCCATTTCTGTTTTCTCCTTTTATACTGTAATATACTGTGAAAGTCCCGCTCTACAGCTGACTTGCATATATAGTGATGTCACAAATAGGCAACAAGTCCGTTTTGTGATGATCTCCCACTTTGCTATCTTCATTTTACCTTGTCTGAAAGGCCTTGAACAGAGGGGTGAACTTTGGCTTTTATGGGGATTTTTACTGTTTCACTTTTCTGATACAATTATACTCCCAGACGGGATTTCGGTCAATTTATTTAAGTTTCATCAAAACAGCCGCCATTAGTACGTTATTTGCACTAATAGCGGCTGTAAATGTTATTATTGTTATAATAATCTATATTCTGTTTTTTTCAAAAACAGTTCCAATCAGCAGATAGCTTTTCCAAGCTCAATGCAGGCTGCCTGAGCCTCATCATCTGGCTCTTCGTTGCAGATTACACTGTCAACAGCAAGTGCAACGCCATCGTTCTGGCATTTTTCTTCCCAGCTGCGCATCCAGTCGCCGTCTCCCCATCCGTAGGAACCGAAGAGCGCTACTTTTTTGCCTGCAAGCTTTGGCTCACATGCTTCGAATACCGGCTGGAATACGGAATCCTCAAGCTCCTCATCTCCCATTGCAGGGCATCCGAAAGCTACACCGTCAAAACTGCTGATATCTGTTCCATCAAAATCATCTGCACTGATCACTTCTACCTCAGCTCCTGCAGCTTTTGCACCTTCCGCTACTTTATTTGCCATTTCCTCTGTATTACCAGTTCCGCTCCAATATACAACTGCTACTTTACTCATAACTTCACTTAACCTCTTTCTTTTATAATTTTATTGCCAGCCTGTGAGATCATTTATGTTTTATCCTCCACATCTGGCACTTTAATAACGAAAGTCAGCTTTTCCGTGACTCTTATCGCTTTTTGGCTGTCACCCATAGTGGACTTTCATTGTATGTCAGGCAGCCACTGTCAGCTGCAGAACACTCCTGCCTTTTGCCCATAGATTCCGATAAACCTCGCGGCATTTATGGTACTTCTGAAACATTTTCAATGCTTCACATTCATTACAATATACTTTCCAGCAGCCGGAACATTTATAATTCTGTCCGCCATTCTGGATAAAACCAATTACGTCCCCAAGTGGATAATCAAGAAAAATCCCAATCTCATGTGGAAAATCTTCTGATGCCTCAAAGCGCTTCTTCAGTAACGCCAGGCACTGTTCCGGTTCTGTATTTTCATATCCATATTTTTCCAGAAACCGGGCAACTCCAGGACGATTCAGATTCTGTGCCAGCTGTTTTTCCCGGTATACATAAACCAGAGAACGGTTACCACGACTGCGAAGTGCCAGCAGCTTCACGCCCTTTGGATTCATCAGCTGATTCCACCTGGAAATCTGAAGGTCTATATTTTCTCCCTCTTCACAACAGGCATTGAAAAGATTGGCTGCTTTTAATGAAGCAAGGGTGGGAGCACAGTGCTCAATGAGACATTTCTCAATCATGATAAACTCCTTATCTTTTTTATGCCATCACCGCATGCTCATCCAGCGCACACTTTAAAGCGCTTGCGCTGCTGGTATGGATGCGCGCTACCGGAATGTTGTTTTTCTTTGCTTCCTGGGATGCACTGATGACCATTTTATGGGACACTGTATTGGTAAAAAGCACCATCAGATCCGGGCATCCGATTTTTTTACGGATGGCGCCGTTCTCTTTTGGAAAAACCTTCGCCTTATATCCATAGTCTTTGCAGATATCGGTATACTGACATACCATTCTCTCATTTCCGCCGATGATTACAATACTCATGTAAATTGTCCTTTCCGGGTTTCCTGAAGCTTCTGAAAATGAAGAAACCTCCCTGCTTCCATGCAATGTTTTCTCCTTATTTTCGTTAGTCTGTTCTAACCCTTTGTTAAAAAAATTAGAAGCTTTCCGTTTACTGTTTACAACCTTCCCAGTAACGCCTGCACTTCTGAAATATGTTTTAGTTGCTGCAGTCCTTTACATTTTATTTTATGTAAAATGTGCTGATTATATATTTTTATAGTTCTACGCTTCGGTTAGCTTATGCTAACTTTTATGGTGTTAGTTTACACTAATCCTTTATTTCTGTCAAGTACTAAGCAAAAAAAAAGAGAGCTAATGAAAAACAGTCTCATTAACTCTCTGATTATATTCAGAAGTTCCACTATTACCGCAGAGCGTGTTTGAAAAATCATTCCCGCAATCAGAACCCGATTTTTTTACAATGTCCGCAATGCGCGACACATCCGTTCAGATTTCCTCAGTGCCCACCAGATTCTTCATACTGTTCATACCGATCAGCAATGTTGAAGTATTGTGAAGCAATGCTGAGGTAGTCGGCTGCAGGATTCCGGCAACGCCCAGCAGAATCAGACCAGTGTTAAATCCTACGATCGTTCTGTAATTATTGTGGATACGCTTCATCAGCGCGTCACTGATATGCTTCAGAACTACGATACCTTCCAGATTATCCGCACCGATAGTGATGTCTGCGATCTCTCTTGCAATCTCAGCGCCTTCGCTTACTGCAATACCTGCGTCAGCTGCAGAAAGTGCCGGGGAATCGTTAATTCCATCACCCAGCATGACAACCTTGCGTCCTTTTGCTTTCTCTTTTTCCACGAAGCTTGCTTTATCTTCCGGAAGAACCTCAGAATAATATTCGTCAACGCCGACCTTGGCAGCAACAGCCCTGGCTGTACGTTCACTGTCTCCGGTCATCATAACCACCTTGCTGAATCCGGCTTTTTTCAGCGCTTTTACAACTGCAGGAGCTTCCTCACGGAGAGGATCCTCAATGCAGATAACAGCTGCAAGACTTCCTTCAATTGCAAGATACAGATGGGAATACTCATTTGGAAGATTTTTAAACTTCTCTTCCATGCCTTCCGGAATGGTACATTTCTCATCCTCGAATACAAAATGGGAGCTTCCGATGATTGCTTTTTTCCCTTCAATGGTTGTAGAAATACCATGAGCCACAATGTATTCTACTTTGGAATGCATTTCCTCATGATCCAGTTTTCTCTTCTTCGCTGCGTCTACAACAGCTTTCGCCATGGAATGGGGAAAATGTTCTTCCAGGCAGGCTGCAATTCTTAGCAGTTCATTTTCGTTCTGTCCATTAAACGGGACAACCTCAGCTACTGTAGGTTCTGCCTTGGTAAGCGTACCAGTCTTGTCAAATACGATCGTATCGGCATCCGCAACTGCCTCCAGGAATTTACCGCCTTTCACAGTGATTTTGTATTCTCCTGCCTCCCGGATAGCGGAAAGTACGGAAACCGGCATTGCCAGCTTCAGGGCACAGGAGAAGTCAACCATCAATACGGAGACAGCCTTGGTTACATTTCTGGTAAGCAGATAGGTAAGTGCTGTACCGCCAAGTGTGTATGGGACCAGTCTGTCCGCCAGGTGCTCGGCCTTGCTCTCAAGACCGGATTTCAGCTTCTCAGTATCCTCAATCATGGCTGCGATCTTCTCATAACGGCTGGAACCACCAACTGCTTTTACAGTAATGACAGCCTCGCCCTCTTCCACAACCGTACCTGCGTATACAGAATTTCCTTCCACTTTTCTTACAGGAACAGATTCACCAGTCAGGGAAGCCTGGTTTACCATAGCCTCGCCCTCTGCGATCAAACCGTCAAATGGGATCACGTTTCCCATATGTACCACAACCAGGTCACCAGCCTGAATCTTGTCTGCGTCCACCAGCACCTCTGTTCCTTCACTGCGAAGCCATACCTTACCAGTGTTCAGAGACATGGTACGTGCCAGATCATCCACAGATTTCTTGTGGGTCCACTCCTCTAGCAATTCTCCGATTCCAAGCAGGAACATAACAGAACCGGCTGTGGAGAAGTCGCCGCGGAAAATAGAAACACCGATTGCAGTTGCATCCAGAACCGGAACCTCGATCTTACGCTTCCAGAGTGTCTTAACCCCCAGCCAGATGTATTTCACAGACATTGCAGTGGTATAGATTGCAGACAATGGATATGGCAAAAGCAGCTTACGTCCGTAATGGAAAATAACTTTATTTACCAGCTTCTCCTTATAAGTCTCATTTAATTCTCTTCCGGAATTCTCCAGCACCTGGGCCGGTACGCTGACACGGCTGTAACCAAACGCCTGAATTGCCTTCAACAGTTCATTCCGCTCTCCGGTGTAGTAAATAAGAGCATCACTGGTACGGTTAAAGACCTGAGCCTTCTTTACTCCATCCAGATTTTCCAGGTAATACTGAAGGGTATCTGCCTGGGTAAAATTCATATATTTCTGAAAAAGATGGACTCTGATACGCCCTTTTTTCTCATGTTTAATTGTAAATTTCAACTTGTTCACCTACTTTTTCTTCAAAGCAAGAGTTACTGTTCATTACGTTCACCACAATCACTTCGCGCTACACTCTTCGCGTTTTCAGTAAAATTTGTTCACCCAAAATATCCTGCAGAACTTTTCGAACGAACAGCAACAATTAAGAGGACTGTCGCAAAAACGGCAGTCCCCAATATGTTTGCAATGTATTTCACTGCCATCTTACTCAGCAGTTTCCTCTGTCTCAGCTTCTTCAGTTTCTTTAAACTCAGTCTCGCTCTCAGCTGCCTCATCCTCAAACGGCTCCTCAGCTGCTTTTCTGTCCTCATTGATCTGCTGTGCATCTGCATAGATATCACCTGCATTTTCCTGAACAGTTGTAACCGTCTTCATTACACAGTCCTTTGCTCTTAAAACAGCTGCTGTGCACTCTGTGTAAACTTTTTTCGCATCTTTGCTTGAAAGAAGCTTGATACCTGCAGTTCCGAATAAAACACCTGCTGCAAAAAGTCCTGTCTTGTCCCATTTAAAACTTGCCATGATTAAATTCCTCCTTATAGTGAAACGTTATTGTTGTTAATTGTTTTTCAATATTTTGGTATTATATATCAGTTTTTCTGAAATTCCCAGTGCTATTTTGCTTATCGAGAAATATTCTCATTATTTTCCTGTTTTAGAGCGTGTTTGAAAAAAATCTAGTTTTCTTCCCCAGATAACTGTTATTTTTATATGCCTTCATTCTGTCACTGCCAGATTTCAAGCCCCGCACTTTGACATGGTCATCTCAATACTTTCAATATCCTGATCTCCGATATAGCCCATATTTTTCAATCCAGCTCTTACAACCTGTTTCCAGACTTCAGAAGGCAGCTTACAGACAGTATCATCGCTGAGTCTTACAGTGCAGCCATTTTCCTGGCAGCATGCTTCACAGCTGGAAATCCGGTACATGTTCTTGCGGCTGATGGCGCCGATTTTTTCCAGCATATTTACCATGCGGTAAATTGTGGCCGGTCCAATATTTCGATCTTTCTCCTGCACCTTGTAATAAATTTCCTTGCAGCAGGAACACTCCTCCTCCAGAATAATATCCAGGATCAGCTGGCGCTGTCTGGTGATCCTGCAGCCCTGTTCGCGTAATCGTTCAAAAATCATATCTTTCTGCATTTGTGTGCGCTGATATGCTTCCTGATTTTCATATGCTTTTTCTTCAACTGCATTTTTCATCATTTTCATCGCCATCCTTTTTGATTTCTGTGTGATTTTATGCCAGGAGCTGGAATTTCTATATAAAGAGAAATCATAACGGTTCGCGCCTTCACTGCTGCAGAACATCTCTTTTCCAAAACGAAATACTATTGTGATTTCCCCTTATATAAAAATTCCAGCCTGTATCTCTTTAAGGGATACAGGCTGAATTATTTAAGAACTTTGCTTAAGCAATACTCTTTGTATTAACTTTTAAGCTGTTGCTCTCTTTATATGGTCTGAACAGCAGGTACAGGAATGCTGCAACCAGAACAAATGCTACAACAGTTCCGATTCCAAATCCGCCGCCTGTAAGCAGTGTACCAATCTGATAAATGCAAAGTGAAACTACATAAGCAAGACCACACTGATAACCGATTGCAAACCAGAACCATTTTGCGTTGTTCATCTCTCTCTTGATTGCACCCATAGCCGCGAAGCACGGAGCGCAAAGAAGATTGAATACCAGGAATCCATAAGCTGCAATTGGAGTCATAACCTGTGCAAGATTTCCCCAGATCTCAGCTCCATCCTCTGCAACCTCTGCAAATCCGAAGAGCATACCAAATGTAGCAACAACGTTCTCTTTTGCAATAAGACCTGTTACGGCTGCAACTGCCATCTTCCAGCCCTCTCCTGCTTTTGTCCATCCAAGAGGAGCAAAAATCCAGGCGATAGCAGAACCAATCTTGGCAAGAATACTGTTGTTCAGTTCTTCTACCATTCCGAAGGAACCGCCTTCCCAGCCGAATCCCATGAGAAACCAGAGAACGATTGTGGAAAGAAGAATGATGGTACCAGCTTTCTTGATGAAAGACCAGCCTCTCTCCCACATGCTTCTCAGAATATTGCCGACTGTCGGCCAGTGATATGCCGGAAGCTCCATAACGAATGGTGCCGGCTCGCCAGCGAACATTTTTGTTTTCTTAAGGATGATACCGGAGCAGATGATTGCTGCGATACCAACAAAGTAACAGCTTGTCGCAACCCATCCGCTGTTGTTAAAGAATGCACCTGCAATCATTGCAATGATCGGGAGCTTCGCACCACAAGGAACAAATGTTGTGGTCATAATTGTCATTTTACGGTCACGGTCGTTCTCGATTGTACGGGAAGCCATAACTCCAGGAACACCACATCCGGAACCGATCAACATTGGGATGAAGGATTTTCCGGAAAGACCGAATTTACGGAAGATTCTGTCCATGATGAATGCAACACGAGCCATGTAACCGCAGGACTCAAGGAATGCAAGGAACAGGAACAGAACCAGCATCTGCGGTACGAAACCAAGTACAGCGCCAACACCGGCAACAATACCGTCAAGGATCAGTCCCTGCAGCCATGCAGCGCAATTTACAGCTTCCAGAGCAGACTCAACTGCCGGAGGAATAATCTCACCGAAGAGTACATCATTTGTCCAATCTGTTACAATAGTTCCAACAGTGGTTACAGACACATAATAAACAACCCACATTACAACTGCGAAGATCGGAAGCGCCAGCCATCTGTTGGTTACGATTCTGTCGATCTTATCGGAGGTTGTAAGCTTCTTTCCTGTAGAGGATTTTGTATAGCACTGTCCAATAATGGAAGAGATGTATACATAACGCTCGTTTGTGATAATACTCTCTGTATCATCATCGAATTTATCTTCCAGAGCCTTTACTTCGTAAGACACATCCGGAACGCTCTTCATCTGCTCTACGATCTTGTCATCTTTCTCGATAAGCTTGATTGCAAAGAAACGTTTCTGAGCCTCTGCAACAGTTCCTGTCAGCTTATTCTCAACAGATTTGATCGCATCCTCAACATCCTGTGCAAATTCGTGAACCGGAACGGTTTTCTTTTTGCTCTGTGCTGCGCTGATTGCTTTCTCAGCAGCTTTCATAATTCCGGTTCCTTTCAGAGCGGAAATCTCAACTACTTCGCAGCCAAGCTTTTTGCTCAATTTGTCAATGTGGATCTTGTTTCCGGATTTCTGAACCAGGTCCATCATGTTGATAGCCATAACTACCGGAATACCAAGCTCCATGATCTGTGTGGACAGATACAGGTTACGTTCAAGGTTTGTACCATCTACGATGTTGATGATCGCATCTGGCATTTCATTGATCAGGTAATTTCTGGCAACCACTTCCTCAAGTGTGTATGGGGAAAGGGAATAAATACCAGGAAGGTCCATGATGGTTACATCCTTATGACCTTTCAGTTTACCTTCTTTTTTCTCTACTGTTACACCGGGCCAGTTACCAACGAACTGGTTAGAGCCGGTCAGTGCATTGAATAATGTGGTCTTGCCGCAGTTAGGGTTACCTGCAAGTGCAATCTTAATCGACATTTTCATGCCTCCTCTTTCTTTCCAGATTTTCTTTTTCCGGGCTTATTATATACAGCTTCTGCTGATTTTAGTTGCCCTGTGCTGCCGATTGTTTTAATCAGCTTTCATTTGTTAGTGTTTCAACCTTTTATTAGGTTTCGCTAACCAATCAGGTAAAAAAAATTGCCTGTTCACTTCCAGAACATGCAATTTCATGCTGTGCTGATTTTGCCACTGTTCATATGACAACATTTGTAAAATGTTTCTCAAAAATATGTGAGCAGTAACTTTTCCCTTATGTACACACAGCAAAGTACTATATCCTGTACAGTATTTATTCTACCTCTATCATTTCTGCATCGACTTTTCTCAGAGACAGTTCATAATCTCTTACGGTTACTTCAATAGGATCTCCAAGCGGTGCAACTTTACGTACATAGATCTGTACCCCTTTGGTGATTCCCATATCCATGATACGTCTCTTTACTGGTCCTTCGCCGTGCAGTCTCTTCACTGTGACAGTCTGCCCTACGCCAACTTGCCGTAATGTTTTCATAATACTTGCTCCTTTTTTCTGGATTTCAGACCATGATCCGATTCGCCATATCCTTGCCAATGGCAACTCTGGAATCTTTCACATTCACGATCATGTTACCGCTGATCTCGCTTACAACGGTTACTGTGGCTCCCTGTACAAACCCAAGATTTTCAAGGAATTTACGGGTTTCTTCTTTACCGCCGACTTTTTTAATCACCTGCGGCTCTCCTTCGTTTACCATTGATAACGGCATCATATCATCCTTCCTTTTTTGTGCTTTAGAAACATCTATTCATTATTATGTTTTGCTTACGTTGATTAGTATATTCTAATTTATATAAGCTGTCAATAATTTATTTGCATTTTTTTCTCATTTTTTTCACTGCAATATCGTAAATTTTGACCAGTGCTTTTTGAAAATGTTTCGAGATTCCAGAGTGTGCTAAAAAAAATTTCTACAAAATATACCGCAAAGTGGGGCGTACAGATTGCGGAACGTTACCAGTGAACATTAACTGCGGGAATGCTTTTTCAAACACGCTCCAGTATGAATGGTGGATTTATGGGGAATTATTGTTTATAATGTAAAAGAAGATAAAAAGTGTTGAATGAGCGTATTTTTATGCTTCATACATTGTTTTAGATAGTAAAATCTGTGAAAAAGTTACATGTATAAAAAAATCACATGTACTTTATTGAAAAGAAAGGATTACTTTTTATGAAACAGGGAAGCAAAATCGGGATTGTCTGTTGTTCCAACGGACTTAGGCCAGAACAGGCCGAAACAATAAAAATGTTGGTGCAGATTCTGGAAAAATCCGGACTAGAAGTAGATCTTAGCCCTTACCTTTATGGAGATGAAAACGGACAGGCTGGAACTGCCAGGGAGCGTGCCGGGGCTCTTATGAAATTTTATGAGGATGATTCTGTCACGGATATTTTTGACGTATCTGGCGGGGATATGGCCAACGAGATTTTATCCTATCTGGATTTTCAGACCATTGCTTACGGAAAAAAGCATTTTTGGGGATATAGTGATCTGACAACAATTATAAATGCCATTTATGCCCGAACAGGGAAATCTTCTGTCCTGTACCAGATACGAAATCTCACCTACGATCACAGCCAGTCCCAGATAACGGACTTTCTTAATACTACCTTGGCGGGATCCTCTTCTCTTTATGATTTCCCTTATGAATTTGTGCAGGGAACTCATATGGAGGGAATTGTAGTAGGAGGAAATATACGGTGCCTTTTGAAGCTGGCTGGCACGCCCTACTGGCCGGATATGCGAGAGAAAATCCTGCTTCTGGAGTCCTTTGGAGGAAAACTGCCGCAGATGGTGACTTATTTAAGCCAGTTGAGCCAGATGGGGGTATTTAAGAAAGTAAATGGGATTTTGTTGGGGACGTTTACGAAAATGGAGGCGGATAACTGTCAGCCAGATATGGCAAAACTGCTTCTTGAATTCACAGAAAAAAAGACGCCCATTGCGAAAACACCTTTGATCGGGCATGGAACGGATTCAAAGGCAATTCGCATCGGGCATCGTTTAAAGTTATTCTCCGCAGAAGAAAACAAACGGATATATAAAGAATTTTAGATCCTAGCCACTCCGCTCCTAATGGCAGCTTCAGCAGTAGCCTTCGCAACCGCATCTTTCACTCTTGAATCAAATGCTGCTGGCAGAATATAATCAGCGCAGAGTTCTTCGTCGCTTACCAGGCCTGCAATGGCGTAAGCTGCGGCAATCTTCATTTCGTCGTTGATGTCAGATGCACGGACATCAAGGGCACCACGGAAGATTCCCGGGAAGCAGAGAACATTGTTCACCTGATTCGGATAGTCGGAACGACCTGTGGATACTACCGCTGCTCCTGCTGCCTTGGCCTCATCCGGAAAAATCTCAGGAGTCGGGTTTGCGCAGGCAAAGATGATCGGATCTTTCGCCATAGTGCGAACCATATCCGGAGTAAGGGTTCCAGGTGCGGAAACACCAATAAATACGTCAGCACCTTTGATCACTTCACTCAAGGAGCCCTTCTCATGATTGGCGTTTGTGATCTTCGCCATCTCTTCCTTGATTGGGTTCAGACCCTCACGGCCTTCGTAAATTGCACCTTTACGGTCTGTCATAATAACGTTCTTAAGTCCCATAGAAATAAGAAGTTTGATAATTGCGATTCCGGCAGCTCCTGCTCCGGAAGTAACGATCTTAATGTCTTCGATTTTCTTGCCAACAACCTTCAGCGCATTGATCACACCTGCAAGTGTAATAACTGCAGTACCATGCTGGTCGTCATGGAAAATCGGAATATCACAGCACTCTTTCAGCTTCTTCTCAATCTCAAAGCATCTCGGTGCGGAAATATCCTCCAGGTTTACACCGCCGAAGCTTCCAGCCAGAAGGCGAACGGTCTGCACAATCTCATCTACATCCTTGCTTCGAACACAAAGCGGAATAGCATCTACATCACCAAACTCTTTGAACAGAACACATTTGCCCTCCATAACCGGCATACCAGCCTCCGGGCCGATATCTCCAAGGCCAAGAACAGCGGTACCGTCAGTTACTACAGCAACCGTATTCCAACGTCTGGTCAGTTCATAACTTTTATTAATATCTTTCTGAATCTCAAGGCAAGGCTGTGCAACACCAGGGGTGTAAGCAAGGCTTAAAGCATCCTTGGAATCAACCTTTGCTCTTGAAACAACTTCAATTTTACCTTTTAACTCATAGTGCATCTTTAAGGATTCTTTTGCGTAATCCATGTTCGTATCTCCTCTTCTGAAAAAAATGTGTGGGCACCTGCTCTCATTATTATACGCAGCAGGTCCCGCTCGGATACAAAATATCCACTTTGGGCTACAAGGGAAAGTATATACGAAACTTCGTCAAATCACAACATGAAAATATGAATAAATCTCTCAATAAACAGAACACGTTACTGCTCACTCCGTTCACAGCAACGCGCTTCGCGATGCACAGAAATCATGCATTCGCATGATTTCGCGCCGCACTTCTCGGGTTTTCTGTGAACTACGTTCACAAAAAACACCTCGCGGAATGTTACCAGTGAATAGTAACCAGAACACTACTCCAACCTGGCTGCTACTATTAACCCGGCCCCTCAAAACGTATTGCCGAAAATAAAATGCTCAGCATAAATCAGGGCAAACTCCCGAAGAAATAGAAGTCTGCCCCAATATCCTCCAATATTCTATTTTCTTATAATTCTCTTACTCCACATTTTTCAGCGCCACATCCATGGGAATCTTCTTGATCCTTCTAAATTGCAGCAGGGCTACCAGCACATACGCTCCCATTCCCATCGCAAACATCTCCGGATAAACCGCTGGTTTCAGATATAAGGTCAGCCAGCCTGAGAAGGATGACATCAGATATCCGTAAATTCCATATATCGTCCAGGTAGACAGCAGCAGACTGAGTAAAATGGACAAGATCACCACCCAAGTAGTGGATGTAAGATACAGGCTGTTGATTTCTCTGTTCTCATACCCCAGAATCTTTACCATAGAAATGGCATTGGCATTCTTTTCAATGATCAGCTTGGTAAGCAGATAGATCAGGAGGGCAAACAGCACAACTGCAAATACATTGATCAGCTGGAACATTTCTCCCATAGACACATCCAGCTGACGGCTGACCTTTGTCAGATCGTCCTCCGTAATTGTTGTTGCGATCAGATCCTCATCCAGATCTGTGATCTTTTCCCGGGAAAAATAACCGTTAAAGTAATCTTCCTTTTCCCCAAAGGTTTTCCTGTAGGAGGAAATCGGCATAAATACCGTCAAAGATGCCGGATAATCGTAGATTCCCTGCACCAAAAATTCATAGGTCTCACTTCCGTAAGCTTCCTTCAGCACAACGGTATCCCCGGTCTTTATCTTATACTTTTCTGCATAACCGTCAGAAATCAGAACTCCATCAGTTGGAAGTTCCACGCTTACATACGCACTATCGTCCGCGATTCCATAGACCGTTATGGTCTCTCCTTCCTGATCTGGCAATACATTTTTCATGGAATTCAGGCAGAATTTTTCTGCTGACTTCTCATTGGTTTTCAAAGATGGAGTAAGAAATTTCTGCAACATTCCCATAACCGTATATTTCTCATCTTCATCTGGTTCCTCCGGTACATTCAGCACATACTGGTACGGCGCGATCATGTTCTTCAAAATTTCTTCCTGATAATGATCCAGAAGCGGCTTCATCATCATTCCAAAAAGCAGCAGTACATTTGCAAAAAAGATTCCAATAAACAAAGTCAGATAACTGGACTTATTCTGCAGGATAATACGCAGCCGGAAGCGGTTGAAAAACTTAAAGTTCGGAAGACGCACAGCTTTTTTCCGTTTGGAAGCAGACAGATCATGACGCAGGAATTTCAAAGGAGAAAGACGCAGTTTCCCTGAAATCAGAATCAAATTGATTCCCAACATGATCACTACCGGAACCACTGTGGTCAATATAAATGCATCTGCATTCCAGCGTGTTTCATAGGTCGGCAGGCTGTAGCTGCCATAATACATACCTGCGCAGAGATCTTTAAAGGAGGTGTAGCCCAGCACGTTTCCAAGAGCAGAAGCAACCACAGTTACGATCACCGGCATGGAAGTATAGTGGAACAGAAGTTCTCTTCTGGAATATCCGGAAGCACGCAGAGTCCCGATCACAGAAGCTTCTTTTGTAATGGTATTATTTGTTGTAACTGCAAACACAAAAGCAATGATGACGATCAGAATATACAGCAGCACCTCCATCATAGCCTTATCACCGCCCATATCTTCACCGGTAAAAGTGATGGCCTGATTGGAATAGGCCGGGATAAAGCCTGTCACATTTCCATATTTGACCAGAACCTCCAGGAAATCCTCAGACATGTTTTTTGCTTCAATATCATCCTTTGGTGCAGTCTCATACTGCCAGGAATAGCGGTACTCCAGATGGGTTGTTCCATAAGCATCCGCACCTTCCTCGGTCATAATACCCACACCAAATTTTACAGCATCAAACATCATATCGCTGTTATCGGAAAATAAACAACTGTAGTCGGGTAATGCCACAAATCCGGTAACTGTCAGTTCTTCTCCTGCGATTTTCAGCTTGTCACCAACCTTCAGCTTGTTATTATCTGCATACATCCGATCAATGGCAATCTCGTTCTTTGCAGACGGCATTGCACCTGACATCAGGCACACAAGATTCATATCGGTACGCTCCTGATAGATGCGCATGGTTCCCTCTTCCTCTCCATCCAGATCCGCATCTGTAGCCTCATCCCGATAAAAATTTTCGCAGATTCGTACTTTTCCATTTTTTTCAATTTTCTTTAAATCGCTTTCGCTGGCTTTCGAAGAAAGGGTAAAGTTGCCATGCTCGATGTTATATTTTTCGAAACCTTCGTCATAGGCAGCCAGCATACTGTCATCAGCCACAAGAAAGCCCGAGACAAAGCCTATGGTCAGTGTCATAAACAGAAAGATCACAATATATTTTCCAAAATCACTTTTCAGTTCTCTTGGAAGACGTTTCCACAATGGATTCTTCATAGCGCACCGCCTTACCAGTCCAGATCGTCAGCTGCGACTTTGGACTCATTGAGATAGTTTTTGCGGATCTGACCGTCACGAAGCTTCACTACGCGGTCTGCCATATTCTTAATGGCATCGTTGTGGGTAACCATGATGATGGTATTTCCGTACTTCTGGTTGACCTGCTCGATCAGACGCAGAATTTCCTTAGATGTGTTGTAATCCAGTGCGCCTGTAGGCTCGTCGCAGAGAAGAATGTCCGGATTTTTTACAATGGCACGACCAATGGCCGTTCTCTGCTGCTGACCGCCGGAAAGCTGGTTGGGCAGCTTATGTCTGTGCTCATAAAGCCCCAGCGTATGAAGCAGTTCATCAATATCAAGCGCTTTATCACTAAGATATGCTCCCACCTCGATATTTTCTTTTACATTTAAATTGGGAATCAGATTATACATCTGGAAAACATATCCCAGATGCTTCCGGCGGTAAAGAGTCAGCGCTTTCTCCTTCATATCTCCTGTTTTTTCCCCATCTATGGAAATATAGCCCTCATCTGGCTCATCAATTCCCCCGATAATGTTCAAAAGTGTGGATTTTCCAGAACCAGACGGTCCAAGAAGCACGCAGAATTCCCCTTTTTCCACAGAAAAATCAATTCCCCGAAGAACCTCTGTCCTACTGTCTCCGGAACCAAAGCCTTTCTTCAAATCTTTAATTTCAAGAAACATCTCTTTTCCTCCCTGTAAACCATTATCGTTCATGAACATTTTTCATAAAAAAAATTTCAAGCGTTCATTATTCTCCTTTTTGTTAGTTTGCACTAACTTTTTTTGTTTATCATACATCTTTTATCTGGTTATGAAAAGGAGTGTAATTGAGAATAATTCTCAGCATCGACGTTTTCGCTTTTTCGAAAATTATTTTGTAGAAAATCACCTTTACCCAATTTTTCTTTTTAATTTTTTACATATTTTTTCACAGAAAATGTGGTATTTTAGCAAAAGCTTTGGTATAATATTCACAATGTTTATCGTTTTTCACAACATTGTGAAATCTATTATTTGGGAGATTTTTGCATGAAAAAAATCGCACTTATTACAGATGGCTGGGGACGTTATGTAACCTATACCTGGATTCAGGGATATCGAAATTACATAGCTGCCCACCAGTCAGATATGGATTTATATATTTTTCAGAGCTTTGGGAATTTCAGTATGGATGAGAAGCATAATGCAGGAGAATATAACATTGCACGGCTTCCGGATTTTTCAGAATTTGACGGCATCCTTCTGGATCTTGCCACCGTGTCCCAGCCAGACCTGATTGCAGAGATAATTGAACGTACGAAGCTCAGCGACATCCCAGCAATTTCCCTTCTTGAGCAGATTCCAGGGCTGTACCATTCCGGAATTGACAATTACGAAGCCATTACCCGGATTGTTGAGCACCTGATCACAGAGCACGGATGCCGTACCTTAAACTTCATCGGCGGACCAGAATTTAACAGGGAAAATCAGCTCCGCTTCAAAGCTTAC
Source organism: Ruminococcus sp. RTP21484sp1_RTP21281st1_A8_RTP21281_210402 (assembly GCF_040914025.1). Taxonomy (NCBI): domain Bacteria; kingdom Bacillati; phylum Bacillota; class Clostridia; order Eubacteriales; family Oscillospiraceae; genus Ruminococcus; species Ruminococcus sp. RTP21484sp1_RTP21281st1_A8_RTP21281_210402. The sequence goes on along the minus strand of NZ_JBCPGE010000007.1, from coordinate 18,214 downwards.
AGGGATGCCCTTCTTCGCCATGGAATTCCTTTCGATGAGCAGCGCGTGATCCATCATAATTATGAAATTGAAACCGGAATCCAGGCATTTTCTACATTTAAAAAGAAAAACCTGCTTCCAGATGCCTTTGTATGTGTCAACGACAATACAGCTGTAGGCGTCTGTCTGGCCGCCAAAGAAGCAGGATATTCTATTCCCGGGGATTTTCTGGTAACCGGTTTTGACAACGAAGACAAGGCTTCCTATTATGAGCCCAGAATTACCACAGTAGGCTTCTCCAAAGCCGATATCATGGAAAATACCCTTTTAATGCTGGAAAAAATCTGGAATGGAAATGCAGAGGAAACTTATATATACGCACCTTTCACCTACGTTTTTCAGGAAAGCTGCGGCTGTGTTTCCCAGAATCCACCTGACCGTGGAGAGTATGTAATCAATCGCATCGTTGCAGAAGCACGCCAGAGCGATATGCAAAACTGGATGATGGATCTGAACCGTGTTCTCCTGGACTGTACAGGATACACAGAGCTTGCAGGACGTATGCAGAACTGGCTGACAAAGCATGGTTGCGGAAATATTTATCTGTTAATGAACCCGGATATCTTTATGAGTGAAAATATGGATGCACTGCCTGAGCTTCCGGAGGATACTTATCAGACAGAAGGATACCCTAAGGAGATGGCACTGGTTTACCCGCCCCTGGATGGTACGAACCGGCTTCACCTTAATCTGCAAGAAATTCTTTTACTTCCACAGATAGAAGCAACCAGAGGACAAAATATTTACCAGTTCTGTCCTCTGCATTTTCGTGAACGGGAGATTGGCTTTCTGATCATCACCAATTGTGATTATCTTCTGGAGCATCAGTTCCTGTTCGAAACCTTAAATGCACTCCAGACTTCCATGGAAGCCCTGTATGCAAGACTTACCCTGCGTAAAATGAATAAACAGCTTTCTCAGCTTTACATCCATGATTCTCTCACCGGACTCTACAACCGGATGGCTTACGAGAAGCTTGCCATGCCTCTTTTCCATCAGTGCATGCAGAAAAATCAGCCAGTTGGAATCATGTTTGTGGATGCAGATCACCTGAAATATATCAATGACACCTTTGGGCATGATATGGGAAATCTTGCTATCAGCAGCATTGCTTCCGTCCTGCGGCAGCACTGTCCGGCAGAGTCCGTTTCCATACGCTATGGAGGAGATGAATTCGTATGCGTGATTCCTGATTATAATAAACAGAAAATACAGGAGCTGGCTCATACCCTTCTGGATTCTCTGGAAGTGTTTTCTGCCAACAGCCGTGTGGGATTCCCCATTGAAGCAAGCATCGGATGGGTAATTGCCGATGATCCGGGGCTGACCTTGAATGATTATATCAATCTGGCAGATGAGAAAATGTATTCTGCAAAAAAAGCGCGGAAGGCTGAGCGAAAGATTTGATCTGGAGCTTTATCTTGTTTCTGACAAGAATCCCGCCACAATAAGTATCAGATTCAGGCTATGTCGGTGTTTTCATTTTGATCTGATATATTCTATGAATATAAATAACATGTTTTAACGCCTAAAAAGACACCAGATTCGTTCAGGAAAATCTGGTGTCTTATAAAAAATACCGTATCATTTTTGAATCGCAAAACGTGCCTGCTCCAGATTTTTCCTGTCTACAAGTATTTCGTACTGCTTGGCTTGCTCCGCTGGATTTCCTGCACTTCCCACACGTCCCCGAATAGTTCCGCTGCCTGTCCATTCTCCCAGCTGATCTTTTACTTTGTACTTATACTTGATATTCTGACTATCCAGAATATCCCGGATCTCATTAAATCTTTTCAAGTCTGTGCCAATCCATAGGCTTTCTGAATTAAGTACTGTGAACATTTTTCCTCTCTCCTTCCGCGAACTTTAATTCACTCAATAATTTTTCCGAACAAGCTTCACGCTTTTGTTTGAATTACCGTACCATAATTATAGTATTATTTCAATATTGGATTTATATTTCTTATTACCCGCGGTCTGATTTTGTGTACAAAAAAACAGAACCATCGATTTCTCAATGATTCCGCTTCTCAATTACGTGTGTTAGAGGATTCGAACCCCCGGCCTTTTGGTCCGTAGCCAAACGCTCTATCCAGCTGAGCTAAACACACATTTATTACTTGTGAAGTATTTGTCCCTCACAACAATGGATATTCTACACGATACCTGTGGTTTTGTCAACACCTTTTTGAAATTTTTTTAAAATATTTTTTTATAGGTATTTTTTGCACGATTGGTACTATTTTAAAGACTCTATCAGAGCTCTCTAACTTCTTCCAGCATGACGGTGCCTCCCTATCTCCTGGCTTTCTTCGCCTGCCAGTTCAGCACTGCGCCAATCATATAAATAGCCGGGAACATCAGCATTCGGATCACGGAAGCTGGATCGAAATCTCCGAAGATCATAGTAACGATCACTTCTGCCACAACCTCTGCAATAAGAAGGCCTCCCATTCCCACACAAAGGCCTGCATTCTCCACCTTACCAGCCTGTTTCACACCAACCACGCCAGCTGCCAGATAGATTACTCCTGCCACCAGAACCATCACATTGCTTGCAACCAGCTGGCTGTAAGTCATACCGTTCTGATTCAGATATTCTACAACTGCGCTGTCACTGCTGCCCTTCATAACCAGAGAAATCGTGTTTCCACTTCCAAATGCCAGCAGAACGCCAAGAAACAGAAGAAGCATGCCGCCAACCTTCAGGATTGTCTCTCCCGGTGCCTGTTTTTTTAACATAATCCAATACTCCTCACTTTATAAAATTTTCAAAATATTACAAACCCAGCCCTCGCTCTCCCAAAATAAAAAAGCCTGAAACAGAGCCCCAAAGGCTCTCTGTAAGTTTTCAAACAGCTTCTGCCATCTTTTTAATAAAAATCACGGACAGACCTAAAACGTCTGTCCGCTAATTTCAAATTATCCGTAGTTCAAGAAACTATTTTCCTAGAGCATGTTTGAAAAAGGCTCTAGAGCGTCAAAGCACCTGCTTACGCATCCAGAAGGAACGCCTTATAAGCCTTCTTCGCCTCGTAAACATCCGCCTTGCTGGTAACCTCCCACGGTGCATGCATACTGAGAACAGAAACACCGCTGTCAATTACTTCCATACCATAAAGAGCTGCGATAAAAGCAATGGTTCCGCCGCCGCCAACGTCAACCTTACCAAGCTCAGCAGTCTGGAAGCAAACCTTATGATCGTCAAAAATTCTGCGGACTCTTGCCACATATTCTGCATTGGCATCATTGGAGCCGGATTTTCCACGAGCACCTGTAAACTTGTTGAGAACGATACCTCTTCCAAGATAAGCAGAGTTCTTTTTCTCAAAAGCTTCTGCAAATGCAGGATCATAGCCGGCGCTTACGTCTGAGGAAAGCATGCTGGAATTCTTCAGAGCCTTTCTCAATCTGAGATCAGAATACTGTCCCAGTGCATCCAGAACCTCTGCTACGCTGTTCTCAAAGAAATGAGACTGCATACCAGTTGCTCCCACGCTTCCGATTTCTTCCTTATCAACAAGGAGACAGCAGCTTGTACGCTTCGGTGCTTCCATCTCAAGAAGAGCCAGAAGGGAAGTATATGCGCAAACTCTGTCATCCTGTCCATAACCAGCGATCATGCTACGGTCAAGACCACAGTCACGAGCCTTGCCAGCGGGAACGATCTCAAGCTCTGCAGAAAGGAAATCTTCCTCTTCCACACCGTATTTCTCATTCAAAATACGAAGTACATTCTCCTTAACAGCCTCTTTCTTCTTGTCATCCGGAAGATCCTTCAGCGGCTGGCTTCCAATCAGGATATCCAGCTTCTCGCCCTCAACAGCCTCGGAAGCCTTCTTCGCCATCTGCTGTCCTGCAAGATGGATCAAAAGGTCTGTAATGTAAAGAACTGGATCGTCCTCATCCTCGCCGACAGTTACATTTACAACAGTGCCATCCTTCTTCACAATTACGCCATGCATTGCCATTGGAAGAGCAACCCACTGATATTTCTTCACTCCACCATAATAATGAGTGTCAAGATAAGCCAGATCCGTATCCTCATATAACGGATTCTGTTTAATATCCAGTCTCGGAGAATCAATGTGCGCACAAAGGATATTCATCCCCTGTGCCAGATCATCCTCTCCAATATGGTACAGGGCAATGATCTTCTGCATTCCAACCTGGTAAACTTTATCTCCTGCTTTCAGAGCTTCGCCATTTTTCACCTTTTCTTCAAGGGAAACATAGCCTGCTTCCTCAGCCTCTTTCACAATCTGTGTGATACATTCACGTTCTGTCTTTCCTACATTTAAGAAATGACGATATTTCTTTGCCACAGTTTCCAGATCCTGCATATCAGCATCTGAATATGTGAGCCATGCGTTTGGACGTTCCATAATCTATATCCACCTTTCTCCTGTTTTCATTTTACACAGGGAAAATAATCCCTGTGTTTTCCTCATCCAAAATTCATTATAGCGTATAACTAGGTAAAAAGCTACCGGCAAATAGGTTTTCCTGCACAAATCTTTTACTCTTTATTACTGTTTGCGGCCTGACTCGTAATCGCACCTTTATCCCTGAAAATTTCTCTGCTCTCTTGCCACGCAGTCCAATACTTTGCACTGCCTTTTGGGATATGGGCAAATCCGATTCAGGGTCTCCTGTATCGGTTAAAGCATGCATATATTTCCTGTCGTCTTGGCACTGCATATCCGCAGGAAGTATAGCCTTCTGACAAAAAAGACAGCCCTTCTTTTTCCAGTTTATTGCAAAGCAGCTCCACAATTTCCGGCAGTGTTCTTTTCCCATCAATCAGCTTTTCCACTGCATATTTCAGCAACGCACCTAAAGCTCCTGTCTGCTCACTGTCGATCAGCTGTTCCACATATCGCAGATCCACTTCCTGTTTTCCAATGGAAAAACCATCTCTGCCATGTACCTTTACTTTCAGCCTTTCCGGCTTATCCTGCACCTTAAAATGACCGTAATAATCCTTCTTGGAACCGTTCAACGGCGTATTTTTTGACATGATGCGATGGCTTTGTGGTGCTTTAAATCCAGCTGCCGTATTCTCATTTAAAGGATAATCCCTGCAAAGTTCCCGGACTTTTGCCGTGATATCTACCGGCATATAATTGTCCATCTGGATCACGGTATCTGCAATATGGAAAAAAGCCCCGGAGCTTCCGGCAACCAGAATTGTGGAAATTTCCTCCTTTTCATACAGATCCCGGGCACGTTCCAGAAATGGGGTGATCGGCTCTTTTTCCCGGCTGATCACATGCTGCATAAAGGCATCTCGCACCATAAAATTAGTAGCAGATGTATCTTCATCCAGCAGAAACACCTTGCTTCCTGCCTCTATTCCCTCCACGATTCCTGCGGCCTGGGAAGTACTTCCGCTGGCATCTTCCGTAGAAAAACAGGTGGTATCTTTTTTATTGGGAAGGTCATTTATAAACAGGGAAATATCCACATCTTTCACAAATCTGCCATCCTCAGAACGCAGCTTCTGGGCTGTGGAATCCGTGATCACATACTCTCTTCCATCTCCCTGGATGTGGTTATACACGCCCAGTTCCAATGCATTCAGAAGGGTAGATTTGCCGTGATAACCACCACCAACGATCAACGTGATTCCCTTAGGAATTCCCATTCCGGTTATTTTTCCCTTATGGGGAAGCGCCATAGTCACCCGAAGACTTTCCGGCGAAGAAAATGTCACGCTCCCTTTCATCGGCTTAGATGAAATACCACTCTCTCTTGGCAGAATCGCGCCGTCATTTACAAAAGCAACCAGGGAACGCTTCTTTAATTCTTCCCTGATATACGCCTGATCTTCTGCCAGGAAAATAGTATTTTCCAAATCTTTTCCACTTAAATTTCTGTATACAAATGCTTTTTCCACACAAACCGGCAGAAATTCAAAGAAAATTTTTTCCAGCTCTCCCGCATTTATGGTACGTCCATTTGCCGGAAATCCTACAAAAAACCGGACGGTAATCCCCTGCTCTGTAATCTCACAGGCCGTTCGCTCCAGCACCTCCTGACCGCATCTGGTCACAGAAATAAGTCCACTTTTTCCAGAGCCTTTTGCCCGAAAAGTATAGCGGTTCACCTGCTGTTCAAACTGTCTGGTAAGATAGTCTGCCAAAGTAATTCTGGTCAGTTTATCTTTATAGTATTCCGCTGGAAATCCAGCTTCTCTGTGAAAAATTTTCACACTGATATGGGACGGTGACGCAAATGGATCGCCCTGTACATGATCAATTGACAAAACATATTTGTTAAACTGATATGCCCCTTTCAGGGATTTATAGGCAGGATAGCTCTTCCGATTGATGGAATGAAGCATGTCCTGCAGCTGATTTGATGACTGCATAAGTACCTCCATTGTCTATAATAACATTGTCAAGCAACGATATCACGCTCTAACTCTTCGCCGCATTCAGTAATAATACTAATTTTTCCCACAACGTAAAACCACCGCCCAGTCAGCGTTCTTGCCAACAGACGGTGGTTTATTTATACATTTTTAGGGAAAGGAAAGAGTTTTTCTTAAGAGTTCTTTCTCTTAAGATGTATATATCATATCGCATAATTGTGAAAAGCATTTGTCCAAATTATAATTTTTTTCTAAAATTTCTAAAATGAAAATAACTAATTCGTAACTGGCATCACAATTCCATCCCTGTTCTTCCCATTGTGTCCTGTTTTCAGATCATAACGTTTCATTATCTTCTGAAAGTCAGAACATCACTCTTACCATCCGTTAATACTATGAAGATTACTGTTCACGCCCTTCACAACAACACACTTCTCAATGCACAATGTCAGTCGTGTCTCTGATCCTTATTTCCATACGCTTCGCAAAATCTTGCTGCAAATGCCGGCGGCTCATTGTTGGCATAAAGGTGGGAAATATCGCCGAAGGAGCTCATACGGAAAGCAGCAATTCCCTGACGGCGTTCTTCTGTGGTCAAAGTTGTCACAGAGGATGGGGCAGCCACGCAGCCATGCCAAAGTACCATCGGAGAGATATTCAGTAGATGGCTGAGAAGTACACACTCCAATCCAAAATGACAGAAGAAAATAATCGTGTCATTATTCTCTTCATTTACTTTATAATAGTGACCTTTCCTCTCATATCCATGCTTCACGAGAAGCTTGTCGAACTCCTCGATCACACGGTCATACTCTTCTTTCACATGCCCTTCCTGCATAGCCTCATTCTCAAACCAGTGGTCATACTGGAAAAAGCGCTCGTCTGCCATCCAGTCCTGTGGAAGCCAGTCCCATGCAATAATCTTCTTATCTTTCACATCCGGGCGCCAGATCTGACAGGGAAATTCCTTCAGCCATTCACACTCTGTGGCTGTTCTTCCCATCTTTTTCAAGGTCGGAGCCGCAGTATCCTTCGCTCTTCCAAGGGGGGATACATAGAAAGCTTTTACATCTAATTTGGAAAGCTTCTGTGAAAGATACTCCACCTCTTTCCAGCCTTTTTCTGTAAGGGAATCTATATCATAATCCGGGTCACCATGGCGTACAATTAATAATTTCATAATGTCACTCCTCGTTATTTCGCTTTTGAATCACTAATAATTTCAAGCTGTTTCTTATTTCATTGAACAATAACGATTTTAGCATATCTTCACAGATAATTCACCATATTTCTTACCGTCATTTCTTTACAATTTTTGTGAAAGAAGTATATAATAATGCTATATCAACGGGTCTTTTGACGCTCATATCTTATATGAATTCAAACAGACGCTGATCGGATCATACTTTAATAAATACAAGAACTAAGTGGACGCAATAACCACTTTCAGATTACATTTTATCCCTCAATATAACTCAATTTACGATTCAAGCGAGGTACCCACATGAAAAAACTTGCCGTCATTTTCCCAGGTGTCGGTTATACCTGCACCAAGCCCCTTCTCTATTATACTGCTTCCATGGCTGCTGAACGTGGTTATGAAATCATCCGCCTTGACTACGGCCAGGACATCCACACCTTCCACGGCCGCACCCCAGCGGAACTGGAACCTATCATAAAACTGGCAATAAAAAGAACGCTCCCCCAATTGGAAAACGTTCCTTTCTCTGAATATGATGATATTATTTTTATCTCCAAAAGCATCGGCACCACCATCGCCTGCCAGCTGGAAACAGCACTGCAGCTGAAGGGAAAAGTCCATCAATTTCTTATGACTCCAATTCCTTCTACCCTCCGTTATCTCTCCGATATCAACGGGCTCTTCTTCGCCGGAACCGCTGATCCCTATATGCCGGAGTCCAAGATCCGCGCCGCAGCCAGAAACTTCCCTGATAAAACCGGCGGGATTTTCGAGGGCTGCAACCACTCCCTGGAGCAAAAAGGCGACACTTTAGGTGCGCTGAAGAATGTCAGACTGATTGTAGAATGTCTGGATAAAATGCTAACAAACGCTTGAAAAAAAGCTTTCTATTTGCCAGAGCGTGTTTCACGATTCCAATTTTACATATTTCCACTTATTGCAGCAGTTCCATTCAGCATTCCCATCCCCTGCAGTAAGCTTATAGTATCCCTTATCCCAGCTGCATAAGCAAGATCTGAATATCTCTCGTCCCGGGTCTGCAGGCAGGCGATGTAATCATCGATCACACGCTTTACAGTGTGGGATAATTGCAGCTGGTCATATCGTTCTTCCAGATACTTCAGATCCTCATTGTCCTGTCTGATGTAGGAATCATTTTCATCCACCCGCTGCTGCTCCATCACCATTTTCTCAATGTTCTGAAGCATAATCATTTTTGTTGTCATTTTCATTATTGTTTTCCTCCTGATATGTACTTATAGATCACGGTTCATTGGTAACGTTTTCCCAAATCACACAAGCTGTTCTTCTGTGATTCCAAGCTATTTAAGGTTACAATTTAAGCAGTGATAAAAAATCCATTTTTCTCACACTTACCGTCATTATTCTACGTTTTATATCAAAATTTTGCAACAAAAATCGTCCGACAACTTTCCCTATAATTCGACAAAAGTGCTACTGTTCACTGGTAACGTTCCGCGAGGTGTTTTTTGTGAACAAAGCTCTCAGAAAACCCGAGAATTAAGTTTGCGCAGCAAACGCTACTTCTTGTGCTTGTCACAAGAAGGTTCGTCTTTCTGCGCATCGCGAAGCGTGTTACTGGTCGCGAAGTGAACAGTAACACAAAAGCGGCTGGAAAAGCGTGTATTTACACGCTCTAAGCTACGCCCTAAATAAATCTCACCGTTTAAAGTCCAAGAGTATCGTTTACAAGAATAACATGTATTCTATCTTTATGACGAGAATATCTTGTAATCAGAAACTGACAGCAAATCGTATCCGGAGATTTACAGTCAAAACATTTCCCTGCGGTTTTGCAAGGTGTCTTCACCTCAAATCTCTGTGCATTCGCCGGAGCTGCCACATTTCTTGCCCGCTTCATAGCTGCATCAAGATCTGAACAGACCTTATTCATTCCCACAATGAAAACCACCTTCTTCGGTCCCTGGGCAATACAGGAAACCCGATTGGAATTTCCATCAATGTTTACCATAACACCGTCACTGGTAATGGCATTTGCACTGGAAAGAAATACATCCGCATCATACGCTGCCATCAGGCTTTCTCTTGGTGACATTTTCGCGCGATTAATATAATTATAATTTCCATCCTCCAATGCCTTGATCAGTCCAATCTCATGAGCACTTGTGCAGCCACCCATGGCAATACTGCTGCCCTCCGGGATCAGTTCCAGTGCCTGCTTTACAGCAGCTTCTCTGTCTGCGGCGTAATAGCCTGACATATTGCGAGATTCCAGACCTTTGATCACATTTTGAGCCAATACTTCATTTCTTTTTTGCATATTAATATCCATTGCTTACTCCTCCTGACATTATTTTAGTATCAACAATTATAAGCCAGATTTCATTCTTTATCAACTTCTGACTTGCTTGTGTTTCCGCAGTTTTATCCACAAGGGCATTCTTTTTTGTTCTCGATGGCTCCGAAAGCACATCTACTAAAAATGTTTATAAACAAACAATCAAGAGTATTTCTGGGGATTTACCATTGTTATCCTGCATGTTCCTGATATTTTCTCAGACTCGATTTATGCGCTTTCAAATTTTGATATTGATGACTTTAAGTTTATTAATGATGTCTATGGGCACGCTTACGGAGACAGGGCTTTAAAAAGTCTGACAGACAGCATGAAAGCTTTTCAACACTTATATCTGCTCATGCATATTTCTGATATAAAATGCAATCTGATAGGGCAGTCTCTCTTCCGGCGTTTTCAACTCATTTCCCAGAATTTTCCTGATATTTCCGATACGGTACAGCACCGTATTGCGGTGCGTATACAATTCTGCTGCCACAGCCTGAATACTTCCATTATGCTTCAGATATGACTGAAGAGTTTCCACATAACCGGCATGATATCTTCTGTCGTATTCTTCCAATGCTGCCAGACATTCTGTTTCCATTTCCTTCAGTATTTCTTTATCTTTCACCATATAAAGCAGACGGAACAGCCCGCAGTCATCAAACTTTACCACCTGCTTCTTTTGTGTCATCGCTATGTGTGCTGCTGCCTTAGCCCTCTGATAACTTACCGAAAGCTGGGAAATATCCATACATCTGCTCCCGATTCCCACGCACAATTGCAGTCCGGGCATACGTCTTTTTCCTCTTTTTATGGCCCCCTCTACAAGACGACACAAATACTCTTCCGAAAGCGCATTCGCTACCAGCACAAAATCAGAGTTGTAATAAAAAAAGCTTCCATTGTGAGTGATATCCTCCAAATACACCTGTATTCGATAAGACAGCTTTTTTCGCTCCACTGTGTCCATAGAGTCCAGCCCCTCACAAGTCATCAGCAGCACCTGAAAGCTTCCATCTACATCAAAATACTGTAATAAATCTTTTCTATATGCATCCTGATTATCCGGAGTCTCAATAGCTGCAATCAAGGCGGATGCGATCTGCTCATCTGTAGTATCCTGCAAAAATACATGAATACTGAAGTCTTTTATCATATCTGATAAATGCACTTCCCAGGGCACAGTCAGCAGCGGAAGGTCATTTTCATCACAGTATGCTTTCAATTCTTCCGGCACCTCATAAATGTACTGTCCCACATTGATAACAAGCCCTGATGCATGATACCGGTTCAGCTGCTGTGCCAGATGCATCCAGTCTTCTTTTTCCGGAAAGCCAAGCCCGGTTGTCACTGCAAGCTCCTTTCCCCAGAAATTCTGTATAATCGTTGTATCCTCAAGAAGATGTACCCAGCTGATCGAATTGGACCATCCATTTTTTCCGGCCAGAAACTTCATTTCATATCTGGTTTCTGCTGTCAGCATCATATCCTGTATTGTAAAACTCATAAAACCTCCCTTTTTGTTATCCAAACCCATTCTGTAAAATGTTCAAATTTTTTCTTTATTATATCATATATTTTGTGTTGACAGCACATATTTTTCCCTTGATTTTTAGAATCCACCCTCATAGTTTTTTCTCAATTTTGTGCTAGAATATAAGTAACTTAAAAAACAAATTAAAGGAGGCGTGAATATGAAATTCGCAGAATATACAAGTTCCCTGGATGCACTTCCCGTTCCAGAATGGATCATAGCAGAACGTTATATGTATTGTGACAATTTTATAAATGACTATACGAAGACTCGGCATTTTGATCTTCTGGCTTTTGTCAAACGTCTCTTTCGCAAATAATATGCACTTCTTTTCATAAAAAGGACATCCGTTTTTTCAGGATGTCCTTTCTTTTACTTTTACTTTTTTCGGTAAATTCGAAGCATCAAAGGTGTCTCTACAAGCAGCATGGCAATCCATCCTGCCAGATAGGAATATGGCAGTGCCTCAATACCAAAATTCCATAACAAAACCATCGGTGCCGCTGCAATGACACGGACTGTCATATTGGTAAAACTGCTCATCAAGGTCACCTTCAGATCTCCGATTCCACGGAAAAAGCCCTGAAGCGAATTTGTGATAGCGGGAAGAATATACATTACCGCAATCAAGTGGAGATAAACCACTCCATGTCCGATAACTTCCTCATCTTTTACAAATAATGACATTAATGGTCTGGCAAATCCCAGACAGATCAGCATAACTGCTGCTCCATAAACAAGCTCCAGTATCATTCCACATCGGAAGCCTTCCCTCATACGGTCATTTTTTCCAGCTCCTTTATTCTGAGCCATTAATGCGGTCATCGCATGGGCAATATTCTGTTCCGGTGTGATGGCAAAATCATCAATGCGATTAACCACTGCAAAGGCTGCTGCTACCGATACTCCCATTGTATTAACAAGTGCCTGTATTGCAATTTTTCCCATCTGTACAGTTGCCTGCTGCATGGCAGATGCCCACCCGTAAGCAATGGTTTTTTTCAAAAGCCTGGCATCAAAAACCAGCCATTTCTTCCCAAGACGAAGAATCGGTACTTTTTTCTGTATATAGATAATACAAAACAAACAGCAAAGCGCCTCACTGAGTACTGTGGAAATTGCACATCCATTACTTCCAGCCTTTAATACGATAACAAAAAACAGGTCTCCGAAAATGTTCAGAATCGCACTGATGATCAGAAAGTACAAGGGGGATGCACTGTCTCCCAATGCTCTTAGAGTGCTTGAAAAAAAGTTATATAAAAATGTAAACATTAATCCCAGAAAAATAATCCGCAAATATTGCACTGTCATATCCATAATGGACGGATCTACCTGCAATAACAGCAGAATAGGTACAGCAAATATTACACAAACCAATGTGAGAAAAAACGAAAAGACCGCACCAGACAACAGAGTTGTACTGATCTGTCTGTGCAAAGTCTCATAATCTTTCGCTCCATACTGAATCCCCATCAGGATACTGGCTCCCATACACAATCCGTTCAGAAATAATATCATCAACGTGCTGACCGGATTACAGATTCCCACAGCCGCCAGGGCCTCCTTTCCTACAAAATGCCCTACAATAATGCTGTCAACTGCATTATAGGTCAGCTGAAACAAATTTCCCAAAACAAGAGGCACTGTAAAATTAACAAGAATGGGCATGATTTTCCCAGTAGTCAGATCTTTTGTCATATTCTCACACTCCCAACCAAAAGTTTTGCACACTCACATTTTAGCTTAAAAAAAGTAATTTCACAATGTCCTATTTTAACATTTTATATAGCATATTCTAATCGGATATGTTAAACTATAATTTATCACTTTCTCTGTTTCATTGATTGTAATAAAATGATATGAGTGTCAAAAGGTCTTTTGACACTCATTTGATACCCGGATTGCTACGCAGCTACGCTGCTCCCGCAATCCTCCAAAACATTCGTAATCCGCTCATTTTTCTTTGAAAAATGGCTACTTACTCATGTTTTTGGCGGGTCAAGAGGTCAAAAAGCCTCTTGCAAGCAAGCTTGCATCGGCTTTCTGACCTTTTGACCCTGGTATCATCATATTATAAATTGTAAGAACTAAGGAAAACTGTAACATGCTAAATAAAAAAGATTTCTTAAAATATGCATCGACATTGGCATTTCCAATTATGATTCAAAATTTGATTTCAACATTGGTAAATATTGCTGATACTGTAATGCTTGGATATGTAAGCCAGACCGCCATGTCGGCTTCATCACTTGCCAACCAATATACTTTCGTTCTTTTTTGTATATATTATGGTATGGCCACAGGTACATCCGTTTTATGTGCCCAGTACTGGGGAAAAGGTGATCAAAAGACTGTCGAAAAGATTCTCGGCTTAGCGGAGCGATGCACCTTAATTATCTCTCTGATATTTTTCCTTATCTCCTTTTCCATGCCAACTATGGTTATGAAGATTTTTACAGACAATCCTGATACAATTGCTGCTGGAAGTGAGTATTTGAGGGTACTTTCATTTTCACTTATGTTTATGGGATTCTCTCAGGTTTTTATGAGTGCCCTTCGAAGTATCGGAAAGATAATGCTGCCTTCTGTTACATACATTGTCTCCCTTTGTGTCAATGTACTTTGTAATGCCACCTTCATCTTTGGCTTATTTGGACTTCCAAAGCTTGGCGTTACCGGTGTTGCTCTTGGTACTGTGATTGCCAGAATCGCAGAGGTATTGATTTGTCTCATCTACTCCTTGAACAAATCAAATGTGAGATTCCGAATAAAATACTTCTTTGCGAAATCGGGGATCCTGTTCCAGGATTTTATGAAAATTGCAACTCCAGCCGTTGTAAATGACATTGTCTGGAGCTTTGCCAGTTCCGCATTCGCAGCAATTCTTGGGCATATTGGTAATGATATGGTTGCTGCAAATGCCGTCGCTGTTATGGTAGTAAACATTGGTGCTATCGCCTGTCGGGGTTTTGCCAACGCTACTACCATTATTATCAGTCAGGAGCTGGGGAAGAATCACATTGATACAGCCAGAGAATATGGGAAACGGATGCTCAGAATAACCATTATTGTAAGCCTCATCGGATGTGCTGTTATTCTGGCGATTCGCCCTCTGATACTGGATTTCTATCGAGATAAGCTGACAGAAACGGCCATTTATTATCTTGGCGTTTTTATCATTATGACGACCTGGCGTCTTGTTGGAGAAGGTATTAATACCTGTCTTATATGCGGCTGCTTCAGAGGTGGTGGTGATTCCAGATTTGGAATGATCGTTGATTCCATATTTATGTGGCTTGTAGCAGTTCCTCTCACATTTCTTGCCGCATATGTTTTTAAACTGCCGCCTATCTGGGTATACTTTGTAATGTCTTTGGATGAACTTGAAAAAATGCCTGTAGTATTTATTCACTATTTCAGAAGAAAATGGCTTACAAACATTACCAGAGATTTTGATTGATCCTACTTATTCACAATTATAAAATGCTCCCTTCTGAATGACAGGTTTTTGTTCTTTCACATTCCTGCCCAGTAGGGAGCATTTCTGAATCCTATGATCTTATTCTTTTTTGACAATCAGCCTTATACTGTAAACCGAGGCTATTGCTATGATAAAGCCTAATGGAATTGCCACACAATAAAACACAAAATTTACCAAATTGTTATATGGGCGGAGTTTATAAATTCCTTTTGAAGTCCGATAAACCTCAACCTTAACTTTGTCACCAACGTATACTTTCTGATTATAGGTTTCTTCTCCTTCATAGGATTTTCCATCAACCTCAAATGCCAATTTGGTCCGATATTTTACTGATCTTGAATTCTTTTTATTTTTGTCTTTATCATCACTGTTATCAATCTCACGGCAGGATTCTACAACTGCAATAACCTCTCGTTTGTCTGTAGTGTTTTTGTACTCCTGGCTTTCAATTCTGTTTAAAATCATACCATATATTCCTATACCACACATGGCAATGCCCAGGACGAAACCTAATACCGAATATAATATATTGTTCCGCTTCTCTTTTTTATCCTGCTTCATACACATCCTCCGCAAAACCTGTTTTTGTTTTCGATTCTTGTAAAGAACACATATTGGAAAAAATTCTCCTTCAATTGACCATGTATTCTCTATACTAATAATAATCCATCAAAAACCGGTTTGCACTATTACTTGTGCCAGTAAATGAAGAGAAAATGTTATTGCTTACTTTGTCCACAAAAAACACCTCGCGGAACGTTGCCAGTGACTTCACATGTATCTATCCAGACAGTCAACTCTACAGCTCTCCGAGTCTCTCTCTCAAATTTTTTCGTGCTTCAGTTGCACTCATAGTTTTGGCACCATCTATTCTTTCCCACTCAGCCTGAAGTACTCTGGCACGTAACCGAAGTAACTGTTCACGCTTTTCATATGTATCAATACTCTTAATTACCATATCTCCCTCATCATTTTGGGTGATATAAATAGACTCGTTGGTTTCTTTTAAACAATAGTCAGCTACTTTCAGACTATCATCAGCTTGTGTAATTCGATAATTGCTTAAATCTTTTTGTCTCTCATCCAATTACAATTCCCTCCTTCTCTACATTATCATAAAACGGCAATGCTCCCAGCCAGTATCTGTAATGTGCTTCATTCTCCAGAACTGGATTTATTACAATCCCTGACTCCAGTTCTAGATCAAACGCCAGATCAAAAATACTGTTTTCGACCTGCTCTATTTCTTCTTTTGAAAGAGGTGTTAATATCATAACATCAATATCCGAATTTTCCTTATAATCTCCACGGGCATAAGAACCATAGACAATAAGTTTGGATAGATTATTTTTTAATATTTTTTTAGTCCCTTGTACAAATAGCATTAATACTTCCTGTCTAATCAAGTTGCTACCTCCTGTCAGATTATTTTCATCTACAGTAATATTTTAATAATATTGCAGCTGACTACGTAAAGCAAGCTATTATTTTACTTTTATTTTTGAAAGCGCAACCTTTGAAACTATCAAGCATGGAAATTCCAGTTTCCAGCTATAAAAAAAGTGAATATTATACCAGAATATTATTTTGAAACTGCTTAAATATTTTGTATCTGCTGTCAAATCTGATGTCAAAATCCATTTTTGGGGTAAATAAGAGGTGATCCAGAAGGGTGTAAATATATCCAGACATCAAAAAAACCCTTGAAAATCAAGGGTTTCAGGTCATGCCGCAGACCGGAATCGAACCGGTACGGGTATCACTACCCACGGGATTTTAAGTCCCGGGCGTCTGCCAGTTCCGCCACTGCGGCATATGGGACCTATAGGGCTCGAACCTATGACCCTCTGCTTGTAAGGCAGATGCTCTCCCAGCTGAGCTAAGATCCCATAAAAGAAAAAATATTAAATTAGCTGTAAAAACAGCAGCGACCCGGAAGAGACTCGAACTCTCGACCTCCGCCGTGACAGGGCGGCGCTCCAACCAACTGAGCCACCGGGCCAGAAGAATATTAAATTAAATGGACCTTCGGGGACTCGAACCCAGGACCGACCGGTTATGAGCCGGTTGCTCTAACCAACTGAGCTAAAGGTCCAAAAAGCCGATGATCGGACTCGAACCGATAACCTGCTGATTACAAATCAGCTGCTCTGCCAATTGAGCCACATCGGCACAATACTTATAAACTGTATTATACACCAAATGTCAGAGTAAAGCCACACCAAATTGCCATTTTATTTAATTTTCTCAGTGACTCCAAGGGGATTTGAACCCCTGTTACCGCCGTGAAAGGGCGGTGTCTTGACCGCTTGACCATGGAGCCTAACATTTCCATAAAAAACTCCCCCTGTTGGACTCGAACCAACGACACTTCGGTTAACAGCCGAATGCTCTACCGACTGAGCTAAGGAGGAATATAAAGGTTTGCACCTTCAAAACTACATACATGTTACATCCTTGTGGAATATTTGTCAAGAATCTTTTTCAAAACCTTGCGATTGTTGGTCAAGCCCTCACCCTATTAGTAACAGTCAGCTCCATGTGTTGCCACACTTCCACCCCTGCCCTATCTACCTCGTCGTCTTCAAGGGGGTTTACTTCTTTCGAATGGGACATCTCATCTTGAGGGGGGCTTCACGCTTAGATGCCTTCAGCGTTTATCCCTTCCGGACTTGGCTACCCGGCCGTAGACTTGGCAGTCTAACCGGTACACCAGCGGTCCGTCCATCCCGGTCCTCTCGTACTAAGGACAGCTCCTCTCAGATATCCTACGCCCACGCCGGATAGGGACCGAACTGTCTCACGACGTTCTGAACCCAGCTCGCGTACCGCTTTAATGGGCGAACAGCCCAACCCTTGGGACCTACTACAGCCCCAGGATGCGATGAGCCGACATCGAGGTGCCAAACCACTCCGTCGATGTGAACTCTTGGGAGTGATAAGCCTGTTATCCCCAGGGTAGCTTTTATCCGTTGAGCGATGGCATTCCCACTTAATACCACCGGATCACTAAGCCCTACTTTCGTACCTGCTCCACCCGTCGGTGTCGCAGTCAAGCTCCCTTCTGCCTTTGCACTCTTCGAATGGTTTCCGTCCATTCTGAGGGAACCTTTGGGCGCCTCCGATACCCTTTCGGAGGCGACCGCCCCAGTCAAACTCCCCGTCTGGCATTGTCCCACCGCCGGTTCACGGCGGCTGGTTAGAAGCCCAGTACTGCAAGGGTGGTATCCCAACAGCGGCTCCGCAGCAACTGGCGT
>NZ_JBCPGE010000079.1:0-10778 GCF_040914025.1 Ruminococcus sp. RTP21484sp1_RTP21281st1_A8_RTP21281_210402 | reverse complement strand
GGCTTAGGACGTATTCCTTTTATCTACTTCATGAAGATGAAAGATCGAGGACAGGTTTTATCAAGGAACAGTATGGGATCGGTGGAAGCAGTCATGCACTGTCTGGTGCCGATGATTCACACGCAAACTATGATGGAAAAGGATTGTTTCTTGCAAGAGGTGCTTATGGGAATCCATATACGTCAATTTTATTATCCTGGAATAAAGTTGCAAACAGAGTAGCTTATCTGATAAAGAATGACCAGTTCCTGCAGGCAGAAGATTATGCTCGTATGCCGGAATATGAACGAGAGCAGATGGCAAATAAGGTACTCCGCTTTTATGACCGTCTTCCGGAAGAGATAGACAGACCCTTTACAGATGACTTCTTCTGGGAAAAACCAGGAAAAGAAATGGTCGCAGTATTAGAGAATCCAGAGCAGACAGAAGAACTGTTACAGAAGATGGATGCAGCATTGGCAGCTCTGCCATTGGATTTTGAAGCGTATGGGACAAACTATCAGCAGAAAACAGAACTTCTTTCGGAACTCCACCAGTATGCAGAAGGAACCTATACGATATTCCCGACACCGGAAGCAGAACCGTCTTTTGCGGAACCATCCGGACACCAGATGACCATGTTTGATTTCTTGGATACGAAGGCAGTGGCAGAACCGACCGTAGTAGATATGTCAGATGTGGAGGAAATAGAAGAGGAAGAGGTTACTGCCGAAGAATCTATTCTGGAAAGTCAGGAACAGGAAAAAGCTGTGATAGAACCATACAACTTCCGTATCCAGGATAATGACCTTGGTGCAGGCGGTCCGAAGGCAAAGTATAAGGCAAATATGGAAGCCATCCATTTGTTACAGACTTTGGAGAAAGAAGAACGTCTGGCAGCACCCGAAGAACAGGAAATTTTATCCCGTTATGTTGGCTGGGGTGGTATCCCGCAGGCATTTGAGGAGAGTAACAGCAGCTGGGCAGATGAGTATCTGGAATTAAAGAATACCTTATCACCAGAAGAATACAGAGCAGCAAGGGCATCGACCTTAAATGCTTTTTATACATCCCCGACCGTGATCCGAAGCATGTATGAAGCACTGGAAAATATGGGACTGAAACAGGGAAATATCCTGGAACCATCGTGTGGAGTCGGTAACTTTATGGGACTGATCCCGGAGAGTATGGGCAAAGCCAATATGTACGGTGTGGAACTCGACCCGGTTTCGGGCAGGATCGCAAAACAGCTTTACCAGAAAAACAAGATTGCCATACAGGGATTCGAGGAAACCAGTTATCCGGACAGCTTTTTTGACTGTGTGATAGGCAATGTTCCATTTGGAGCGTATCAGGTCAGTGACCGCAGATATGACCGGCATCATTTTATGATCCATGATTATTTTATTGCAAAATCCCTTGATCTGGTCCGTCCGGGCGGCGTAGTGGCTGTAGTAACTTCCAGTGGAACGATGGATAAGCAGAATCCGGCAGTGAGACAGTATATCGCAAATCGGGCAGAACTGCTTGGAGCCATCCGATTACCGAATAATGCGTTCCAGAGAAATGCCAATACCAGTGTTGTTTCTGATATTTTGTTTTTCCAGAAAAGGGACAGGGCATCCATTGAGGAACCGGAATGGTTAAATTTAAAGGAAATACCGGAAGGCTATTCGGTCAATGCTTATTTTGCAGAGCATCCGGAAATGGTGCTTGGTGATTTTACTACAGAAAGTACCCAGTACGGAAAGCAGGAAGTGACCGTAAAACCAAAAGAAGGCATTACCTTAGAAGAACAGTTAAAAGAAGCTATCAGGAATATCCATGGCACGATTACGGAACTGGAACTTTCGGATACAGAGCTGGAGGAGGATGTTGTCTCTATCCCGGCAGACCCGGATGTAAAGAATTTCAGTTTTACCGTAGTGAATGAGGAAGTCTATTACCGGGAAAATTCTGTGATGAACCGCATGGAGCTTCCGGCAATGACAGCGGAACGTGTCAAAGGGATGGTGAAGATCCGTGATGTTACGAATGAACTGATCCAGTGTCAGATGGAAGAGGGAAGCGATGAACAGATCATAAAGCTGCAGGGAAAACTCAATGAAGAATACGATACCTTTACAGCAAAATATGGTCTTATCAGCAGCAATGCCAATAAGAGGGCATTTAGTCAGGACAGTAGTTATTGTCTTTTGACTTCTCTGGAATTTCTGGATGATAAGGGAGAACTGAAACGGAAAGCGGATATTTTTACCAAAAGGACAATCCGTAGGGCAGAAACGGTAACTTCCGTGGATACTGCCAGTGAAGCACTTGCGGTTTCTATTGGTGAGAGGGCAGGCGTTGACCTTTCCTATATGGCACAGCTTTCCGGGAAAACAGAAGAGGAGCTTACTGAAGAACTGGCAGGGGTGATCTTTAAGAATCCAATCGGTGAAAAATGGGAGCCGTCGGACGAATATCTTTCTGGAAATGTGAGGGAGAAACTTCAGATTGCCAAACAGTTTGCAGAAGATCACTCGGAATATCAGGTGAACGTGCAGTATTTGGAGCAGGTACAGCCAAAAGATCTGGATGCATCAGAGATTGAGGCGAGACTTGGGGCAACCTGGATCTCTGAGGATTACATTACACGGTTCATGGCAGAAACATTCCATACACCAAGATATTATGTAGGGAGCAAGGTCAAAGTCCAGTATGCCGAAGTGACCGGACAATGGAATGTTATGGGAAAGAATGTGGACAGTTACGGAAATGCTCTTGTTACTTCCACATATGGAACGCAGAGAGCCAATGCCTACCGTCTTTTGGAAGATGCCTTAAACCTTAGGGATACCAAGATTTATGACACGGTACAGGATGCCGAGGGGGAACACCGGGAATTAAACCGGAAGGAAACAATGCTGGCACAGCAGAAGCAGGAACTGATCAAAGAGGAATTTTAGGAGTGGATATTTAAAGACCTGCACCGACGGGAAGATCTCTGTAAGATCTATAATGAACGATTTAACAGCATCCGTCCACGGGAATATGATGGAAGCCATATTCAGTTTGTCGGCATGAACCCGGAGATCACCTTGATGCCGCATCAGAAAAATGCAGTGGCTCATGTGCTGTATGGAAATAATACGTTACTGGCTCATTGCGTAGGAGCAGGAAAGACGTTCCAGATGATCGCAGCCGGTATGGAATCAAAACGGCTGGGACTCTCACAAAAGAATCTTTATGTTGTGCCAAACCATCTGACCGAGCAGTGGGGCAGTGATTTTCTACGTCTCTATCCGGGAGCAAATATCCTGGTGGCAACGAAGAAAGACTTTGAGCCGGCAAACCGAAAACGGTTCTGTTCCCGTATTGCGACAGGGGATTATGATGCCGTGATCATCGGCCATACGCAGTTTGAGAAAATCCCTCTTTCAAGAGAACGGCAGATTGCCATGCTGGAAGATCAGATCGCAGATATTACGTTTTCCATTGAAGAAGCGGCACATCAGGCAGGGCAGAATTATACCATCAAGCAGTTGGAAAAAACAAAGAAGAGTCTGCAGGCGAGGATGAAGAAACTCAATGACCAGACCAGAAAGGATGATGTAGTAACTTTTGAGCAGTTGGGTGTAGACCGGCTGTTTGTGGATGAGAGCCATAGTTTTAAGAACCTTTTTTTGTATACAAAAATGCGGAATGTGGCGGGTATCTCACAGACGGATGCACAGAAAAGTTCGGATATGTTTATGAAATGCCGGTATATGGATGAACTGACAGGCGGCAGAGGAATCACCTTTGCTACAGGTACTCCTGTATCAAATAGTATGACCGAGCTTTACACTATCATGCGTTATCTCCAGTATGACACACTCATGCGTATGGGTATGGGACACTTTGATTCCTGGGCGGCAACGTTTGGGGAGACAGTAACCGCAATCGAGTTCGCTCAAGTATTATAGGCATATGGAAGCAATTTTAATTCCATACAGAAATACGCTAAAAAACAAAGAAAAAGGAAATGTTGGAACAGACAGGAAGCAAGGAAGCCAGAAATAGATATGGATTAGCAAAGAAAAAAGGCAATAAATGAAGCATAAGTGAAAAGCGACAGAAGGTGCGAAAAGCATTTTATGCTACCTCTTTCAACATTTAAAATGATAATGTAAAAGTAAAGGTTTGTTTAAGATAGTAATTAAAAAATTTAATACTAAAAAAACGAAATACACAAAAACTACAAGAAAAACTGATAAAATAAAAAAAACGGAAAATAAGAGGTAGCTAAGAATGAAAAAAATTTTAATTATAGAAGATGATTTGGATATTCAAGAGCTGATACAGTTTTTTTTAGAGGATCAAGGGTATGAAGTGATTACGGCATCTGATGGAATAGATGGTATTGCGGTTTTTCTGAAAGAACAAATTGACTTGATACTGCTCGATATTTTACTTCCTAAAATGGATGGGTATGCAGTTTGTGAACTAATACGAAAAGAATCGGAAGTACCAATCATTATGATAAGTGCATTGGGAAGAGAAGAAGACCAGATAAAGGGATTTGAAATGCAAATAGATGACTATATCCCCAAGCCGATTTCTCTTCCAATTATGATAAAAAAAATAGAAGCTGTTCTGCGTAGATATGAAGGAGTAGATATAACAAAAGATCACGAGTTAAAATACAGAGAGATAATATTGATTGTAGGAAATTATCAAGTGAAAATAGGGAAAAAGTTAATTGATTTGACACAGAAAGAATATGAAATTTTGAAAGAATTGATTGAAAATCAGGGATGCGTGATAACAAGAGAGAGCTTTTTAAATCGTCTATGGAAATATGAATTTGAAGGTGAAGAACGTGCAGTTGACAATCATATCAAAAATTTGCGGAGAAAATTGGGAAAAGCAGGGGATTATATAAAAACGGTAAGAGGGGTGGGGTATCGAATTGATAAAGCTAATTAGAGAACATTTGTCTACAAAAATATTTATAATTACAGTATGCTTATTGATTACTGTTGGTAGTGCGATTTATGGAATGGTTGCATTGGGGATGTCACGGAGCTATTTTTTAGAGTTGGATAGAAGTTTGAGTAATCAGACGGAAAAAATGGTACTTCAATTATCGAATACTTCAGTGCAGGAAATAGATGGAATATTAAAAATGTTTGCATTGGAGCATGGGATTTCTATTGTCTTAAAAGATAGTGACGAAAAGGTACTTGGTATATATGGAGATATGGAATATTCACTGGCTCCTGGAACAGATGTAGAAGATATTCTGTTAGGCAGTGGGATAACGGAATCTTATTCCTGTAAGTTAACGAATGGAAAAACATATTGGATTCAAGTGTTTGGAAACAAGGAGAAAGTAAATATTGGACTGGAATCATTAAAAAGAATTTTACCTATGTTGGGGGCTATTACTTTTTTGGCAGCATTAGCTATTGCTGCTTTATACACAAAATATATTACGCGTTCAATTTTAAAGGTGAGTGAAGTTTCAAAAAAAATGGCAAATCTTGATTTTCGAGTTCGATATACAGAAGACCGGAGGGACGAGATTGGAATTTTGGGAGAAAATCTGAACGAACTTTCGGAAAAATTAGAGAGTGCTTTGGATGAATTGAAAGAAAAAAATACTGATTTAGAGAAAAGCATCAAACTTGAGCAGCAACTGGAACAACAACAAATGGCTTTTTTTTCAGCTGTTTCGCATGAATTAAAAACTCCGATTACAATTCTAAAAGGACAAATTCAGGGAATGTTATTAGAAGTAGGGGGATATAAAGACCGAGATAGATATTTAAAACGTTCTTTTGAAGTAGCTAATTCCATGGAGAATATGGTGCAGGAAATTCTGTATGTTTCAAAAATTAGAACATCGGGATTTGAGTTGAAATTGATAGATATACCACTTCACCAACTTGTTGAGAATGTGATTAAGGAACAGGAAGATATGGCTATTGATAGGGGATTACAGTTTCATATACGAATAGAAGAATCAACTTGGATACGGGCAGATGAAGCTCTTTTCACGAAGGTCATAAGTAATGTGGTAGGAAATGCAATTAAATATACGAATGAGGATGGAAATATATGGGTTGGAGTGTATAAAAGAGGTGAAGAAATAATTTTTTGGATTGAAAATGAAACGGAATCTATTGATGAGAAAGAAATTCCAAAATTATGTGATGCATTTTATCGTATTGATAAATCCAGAAATAAAAGAACTGGTGGAAGCGGCTTGGGATTATATATTACAAAAATGATTTTAGAACAGCATCAGTTTCCTTATTGTATTGAAAATACAGAAAAAGGCATAAAAGTGGAAATAAGATGTTATGAACCAACCAGAAGGCTGTTGTGACGGAAAATCACAACAGCCTTTTTATACATATAAAATACATAAAAAAAACGGGAAAATCATACATTCAATTTTTATAATATAAAGAAAAAATATGTAATGGAGGATTTTTTATAAATGAAGAAAAAAATATGTATAGTATTATGTTTGGGTTGTATAGGAACCGTATCAGTTGTTGGGTGCAGCAATAAAAATTTTGATTCAAAAGTAACAGGGGATAATCAGACAACTACCGAGAATGTATCTGATATACTGAATGATCAAGAGAAAAAAGAAGGCGGTTACGAGAACGAGTCAAGTAGTAATGCTGATGACAAAGAGAACTCAGCGGACGATTCAGAAGTGTTGGCAAATGCAGATTTGCGTGGAGCTGTTTTGGAATTTTCAGACACAGGATGTAATATCAGCATAGGGACGCAGACGGATGATGCAGAAATGGTTCCTGCTCCGGGAGCGGTTGTTGAAGAAATGAATCAGGTGAAAATAGTATATGGAGAAAATACCTATTTTCAGATTTCTCATTCAACGATGACGGGTATTACGCTTGAGGATTGCCGGAAAGAAGAAGTGAAAAAGCAGTCAATGCTCTATCTGTATGGGGATTACCAGGAGGATGGTACGTTTTTGGCTAAAAGGGTAATTATTGACCGATTTGAAAAGGAAGGAGAATGGGAATGAATTTTGCAGAAAGAGCATTCCGCTACCTTTTCAGGAAAAAAGGAAAAGCGATTATCTTGTTTTGGGTATTGCTTATTACCGAAACAATGATTTTATCTACTGTCACTATATTACGGGCATCCGAAGTAGCAAGAATTGAACTATTAGGGAAATCAAAAGCGAAATTGTTGATCGAACGGGAAAAAGCGGAGGAATTGTTTACGGATGATGAATACAAAAAACTTGAGAAACTGGAAAATGTGAAGGCGGTAAATCGAGTAGCAGAAGTGCAGTTATATCCAATGGATTTTAAAATTATAACGAAAAGTGAGAGTGTTGATGCAGACAACCAAAAATTGCGCATAATGGCCTACGATAGCCTTGAAGATGATGGCCCATTTGCTGACGGGCAAATTCATCTGACGAAAGGAAAATATCCTCGCAAAGAAGGTGAAATAGTAGTAAATCAGTTTCTTGCAGAAGTAAATCAATGGGAAATAGGGGAAACTGTTTGTTTCAAATCTCATTCAGGTGAACAATCACAGGCAAGCATATCAGGAATCTATATTTCGGGTATAGAAGAAAAGCAAGGGAAGGAACCATTAGCAGTAAACAGAATTGAAAATACAATTTATGGAAAACCCGAGTTCGTATGTCATTTACAAGAAACGTGCGGATATGAAAACTTAATCGTATATGTAGATAATCCAGAGCAGTTGAGCAGAACACAGCTAGAAGTAACACGCATTTTGAAAAACTATAGAGTGATGAAAGCAGATAACCTGTTTCAGAAAATGGAAATTCCGCTCTTACAAGTTGTTAGGGTTGTAAAAATGATGTTGGGATTATCGGTTGTATCGTCTGTACTTGTAATAACATTGCTTTTGTCTATGTGGATGAGAGCCAGAAAGAAAGAAATAGCAATTTATGTGAGTCTTGGAAAAACAAAAGTAGATTTGTTTATGCAGATTATTTTGGAATGCTTTTCAGTATTTGGATTTTCTACAATAATAGCTCTTTATACTGGAGATAAGATGCTGATAGTATTGGAAAAGTTTTTAGATTGGAAAAGTATTGGGGCTTTTACATCTATGCAAATATATGCACAAAATAAAGATATATGTTATCTCATATTATCAGGAACAATAATTTTATTGCTTTCTATTTCTATTTCACTTTTTCCAATATTATGTACAAAGCCAAAAAAAATTTTAGCAGAAATGGAGGGATAACATGAATGTTTTACAAAGAGGAGTACGTTCAGTGTTAAGAAAACCGATAAAAAGTATTATTCTATTGTTTATTGTAATTGTTATGAGTGGCCTATTTTTAGGTGCTATGGCAAGCCGTTCAGCAAGTATTTATACACAAGACGCTACAAGACAGGCAATAGGGGCTACCTTTCGCATAGAAGGAAATGAGGAGAATAGGAGAAAGCGATTAGATCAGGCAATGGATGTACTGGGTGATCGGGAGGGCAGTTATGGAGGAGTTACTCATAAATGGTTAGAAAATGGGGCGGATATGGTAGTTACAGATAACTCATTTGAGACGGTTAAGGAAGATGATGTAAAAAAAATAGCTCAGGTGGAGGGGATTGAGGAATATAATTTGATAACAATAGCAACTGTTGTGAATCCGGTCAATTTTTCGAGAATAGAAGATTCAGATATGGATCAAAGTACGGATGTAGGCGGTGTCAACCTACGAGGTAATCGCATAATGGAAATGGATATGGACGTATCTGCAGGTAAGATTTCACTGATTGAAGGAAGAATGATTGAAAAAGATGACAGGGATGTTTGTGTCATCTCGAAAGAATTGGCAGAACTAAACCATTTAAAAACTGGGAACTTATTAAAGTTTAATGATTACCATGACAAAGAACATTCCACAATATACAGTGCCGAGATTATCGGAATTTATGAAACAAAGCAAGAACGAAAATCTATTATGTATGGGGATTCTTATCGTCCAGAAAATACAATATTTACGGATATGAGTTTCCCGGAAAAACCATCCGGAAATGAAGGAAATCCTTTCTATCAGTATGCTATATTCAAAGTCCAAAATGCAGGGAAGTACGATCAAGTTAAAAAGTCTGTACAGAAAGCGAATATAGATTGGTCACGATATGACTTAATTGATAATAATGGAAATATTAAAAATATGACAGAAAATTTTGGGCAGATGGATCAGATGAGTATGGGATTATTACTAATAGTTTCAGTGTCAGGTCTTGTGATTTTAGTTTTAGTTTTTCTGTTTTGGATAAAAAATCGTACGCAAGAAATAGGAATTATGATGTCACTTGGAAAGTGCAAATTTGAAATATGGGTACAGTTTTTATGGGAAGCAGTAATGATAAGTATTATAGGGATGTTGTTATCCTTTGCAATTTCCCCAATTATTGCAGAGACTTCAGCTTCATATTTAGCGAAAGAAACGCAGACCTTAAGGTTAGAACAGCAGGAACAGGAAAATACTGGTACCTATATAGATGGATATATTGCACCGGATTTAAAAATACAAGATGTGGAGGTTCATATAACGAAAGAAATGGTTCTGATGGATATTGGGATGATATCAGGTATTTTGATTATTGCAGTATTAGTAGCAGGAATCACGATAATGAAGAAAAGGCCGAAGCAGATATTAAGTGAAATGAGCTGAATAACGGGGTAGGAGGTTATAGAAATGAGTAAAAATGCAGGAAACATTGTTCTTGAGGCAAAGAATGTTGTCTATTACTATAAGGCGAATAAAGGCAAAAAAGTTTTAGATGATATATCATATGGCTTTGAGATAGGAAAAATGTATGCCATTTTGGGACCAAGTGGTTCCGGTAAGACAACTTTTTTATCGCTTTTGGCAGGTTTGGATTCTCCGACGGATGGGGGAATTTATTATGAAGGGGTAAATATAAGAAAAAAAGGACTACACAACTATCGAAAGAAAAATATGTCATTGGTTTTTCAGAATTATAATCTGATAGATTATTTGACTCCAGAAGAAAATGTGATGCTGGGTGGAAAGAAAGACATAGAGAAAATTTTGGAAGCGGTTGGAATACCGAGGGAAGACTGGAAACGGCAGGTCTTACAGTTATCAGGAGGACAGCAGCAGCGAGTGGCTATTGCAAGAGCATTAGCAAGTCCTGCGAAGGTATTGCTTGCAGATGAACCTACAGGAAATCTGGATGAAGAAATTGCAGACGAAATTATTAAGATATTGATGAAAAGTGCGCATGAAATGGGAAAAAGTGTAATTGTCGTAACACATAGCAAAAAAATAGCTGATGCTGCAGATGTGGTACTTAAAATCCATGAGGGGAAATTGTATCATTTGGTTTAAGTGAATGTAAAGTTATAGTGTTTTATAGCATGAAATAATATGAGGTGAGCTGTATAGGAAAAATTTTATTGCTATCTTTTGATGGAGATGAAGAAAATTTAATAGAATCTGTTATTTCCATTTTGGATGCTGGTAGAGAAAAATTTATATTTCAAAAAATGAATCTAAAATCGAACTTACAACACAAGGGAATAATGCTTGACTTAGAGCGACGAGAGGTTATGCGGAATAATGATAAAATTGCCTTGACTTATACAGAGTTTGAAATCCTCCAGCTTCTCGCTCAAAATCCCGGCAGGGTATTCAGTAAAGAACAGATTTATGATATGGTCTGGCAGGAACCGTATTCCGGTGATTACAACATTGTGATGAGCCATATCAGCCATATTCGGGAAAAAATAGAGGATGATCCGAGTCATCCGGTCTATATTCAGAC
>NZ_JBCPGE010000078.1:0-11735 GCF_040914025.1 Ruminococcus sp. RTP21484sp1_RTP21281st1_A8_RTP21281_210402 | reverse complement strand
CAATTTAACAAGCCCCAGCAAAAAGCCGGGGCTAATACTTCAATTATTTTAGGACATTTTCAAAAACGCTTGACACCTTTAATCTTCCTCTATATGCTCTCTTCCCTGGTCAATGATTGTCCGAACATGCTCATCTGCCAGAGAATAGAATATAGATTTTCCATCCCTGCGGCTTTTTACCAGTTTATTCTGTTTCAGGATACGAAGCTGGTGGGAAATAGCTGACTGAGTCATGTTCAATGCCTTTGCAAGGTCACACACGCACACCTCTGCTTCAAAAAGTACAAACAGGATCCGGATCCTGGTAGAATCTCCAAACACCTTGAACAGCTCTGCCAGATCATACAGCTCGTTTTCCTCCGGGATAGTCTCGTTTACAATTTGCAGAAGATTTTCATGAACCTCACAGCAATCACAGATTTCCACTTCTTTATCTATGTCTTTTTTCATTCTGAATACCTCGATATCATCATCAAAGATTTTTCACAAACAAAGTACGGATTGCATTGAGCACTGCCAGTACCATAACTCCTACATCTGCAAAAATGGCTATCCACATGTTTGCAATGCCGAGGGCACCAAGTACCAGGCAGATCAGTTTCACGCCAATTGCAAAATAAATATTTTCATATACAATTCGCATACACTTCTTGGCAATGCGAATAGCTTTTGCAATCTTCAACGGGTCATCGTCCATCAGGACAACGTCAGCCGCCTCGATTGCAGCATCAGAACCAAGAGCACCCATTGCAATACCAATATCCGCTCTTGAAAGAACCGGTGCATCATTGATTCCGTCTCCAACGAAGGCAAGCTTCTCTTTTTCAGACTTGTCTGAAAGAAGCTCTTCCACCTTGGAAACCTTATCTGCAGGAAGAAGCTCGCTGTGAACCTCTCCGATTCCAAGGTCAGCTGCTACAGACTCTGCCACTTTTTTTCCGTCACCAGTGAGCATAACCGTTCTTGTAATGCCTGCTTTTTTCAGGTTCTCAATTGCCTCTTTGGCATGAGGTTTGATAATGTCAGAAATCAGGATATGACCTGCATATTTTCCATCCACAGCCATATGGACAACCGTTCCTACATGATGGCACTCTTTGTACGCAATACCAAGACGGTTCATCAGCTTCGCGTTGCCGGCAGCTACAGACACACCGTCCACCTTTGCAATAACACCGTTTCCACCGATTTCCTCAATGTCTGTGACACGGCTGCGGTCAATTGGCTTGCCATATGCTTTCTGAAGGCTCTTGCTGATGGGGTGTGAGGAAGAGCACTCTGCATATGCTGCATATTCCAGAAGCTTTGCATCCTCCATCTCATTATGGTGGATTCCGCTGACCTCGAATACGCCCTTTGTCATAGTACCTGTTTTATCAAAAACAACAATCTTCGTCTGGGAAAGTGTCTCCAGATAGTTGGAGCCTTTTACCAGAACGCCCTGATTGCTGGCACCACCGATTCCAGCAAAGAAACTGAGGGGAATACTGATCACCAGTGCACATGGACAGCTGATTACAAGGAACGTCAGGGCACGGTAGATCCAGTCTCCCCATTCCGGAGAAAGTCCCATAAACAGCATTCTGCAAAGAGGCGGAATGACTGCAAGTGCCAGAGCACTGTAGCAAACTGCCGGGGTATAATATTTCGCAAATTTTGAAATAAAGTTTTCAGATCTGGATTTCTTGGAGCTGGAGTTCTCAACAAGATCCAGGATCTTGGAAACCGTAGATTCACCGAATTCCTTTGTGGTGCGGATTTTCAATACACCTGTCATGTTGATACAGCCGCTGATGACCTCATCCCCCACTTTTGCATCTCGCGGAAGGCTTTCTCCTGTCAATGCGCTTGTATTTAATGTGGAATTTCCGTCTTCAATCGTTCCGTCAATCGGAATCTTCTCTCCTGGCTGAACCACAATGATAGTTCCAACCTCTACCTCGTCCGGGTCTACCTTTTCCAGCTTGCCGTCCTGCTCGATATTTGCATAATCCGGACGGATATCCATCAGCTCGCTGATATTTCTTCTGCTCTTTCCAACGGCATAACTCTGGAAAAGTTCTCCGATCTGGTAAAACAGCATAACCGCAGTGCCTTCCTGATAATCGCCGAGAGCAATGGCACCAATTGTGGCAACTGCCATCAGAAAGTTTTCATCAAATACCTGACGGTTCCTAATTCCCTTAAACGCTTTTTTCAGAATATCATAACCGATTACCAGATATGGGATCATGTAAAGTGCCATTCGAAGAAAGCCATCTACCGGAAGAAAGCGCAGCAAAACCAAAAGGACAAAAGCAATAATAATTCTGGTCAATACTTTTTTCTGCTTCTTGTTCATATTCTTTCACATGCCCTGAGGGCACGGCCTCCATTATAATGATGTCGCTGGCACGCGACATATTCGCTTAATTCATTTGCGTGACTGAACAGAATACATCCAGTCCGGTCACTGTCCTACTGTTCATTCTGTGCCTAGAGCGTGTTTGAAAAATCATTCCCGCAATCTCCCACAAATTGTGACGTACATCTTGCAGAAAGCATTTTTCAAACACGCTCTAGTAACTGCTTTTCCTCATTGTTTTTATAAGAAGATCTCGCAGTCGTCTTCTACTTTCTTACAGTTCTTCAGGACTTCCTGCATAACAGCCTTCGGCTCCTGTCCATCTTCAAACTCAACGATCATTTTCAGAGTCATGAAGTTTACAGTCGCATCCTTAACACCAGCAGTGTTCTTAGCAGCTTCCTCCATCTTGTTTGCACAGTTTGCGCAGTCAACATCGATCTTGTAAGTTTTTTTCATGATAGTGGTCTCCTTTTGAAAATGTTCTCTTTTTCATATGAACAATTATTCATATGTTTGTTTTTATTATAGCATTTAAATAACTTCTGTCAATAGGTTTGGCATAAAATCTTTCTTTTTCTATGATTTAGCATAAATGCTTTCTTTTTCCTGTATTAATATAGTAATTTCTTTTTTTTGCCCTGTTCAATTCATTTTTTTTCGTGTATAATAAGTCGAATATTATTGGATTGAAATTAGAGGAGATTTTAAACATGAAAAGTTATCTAATCGTTTTTCTTATTTCTATGGTACCGCTGATTGAGCTGCGAGGCGCGATCCCATATGCTGTAGGCTTCGGAATTCCGCTGGTTCCGGCGTACATTATCGCCATTATCGGAAACATGCTTCCAGTACCTTTTATCTATTTCTTCGCCCGCAAGGTTCTGGAGTGGGGCAAGGATAAACCGGTGATCGGGCGCTTCTTTACCTTCTGTCTTGAGAAAGGCGAAAAAGGAGGAAAGGCCCTTCAGGCAAAGGCCGGCCGCGGATTATTCGTAGCGCTTCTGCTCTTCGTAGGAATTCCTCTTCCCGGCACAGGTGCCTGGACCGGAACCCTGGCTGCCAGCCTTCTGGACATGGACTTTAAGTCCAGTGTTCTGGCTGTAATGCTTGGTGTCATTCTGGCTGGTCTTATCATGGGCGCTGCAAGTGCAGGACTTTTTGGGGCATTATTTGCAGTATTCAGCTGACAGGATTACAAACAAAAAGTATATGAAGTTTATCTGATTACGAATAAACTCATATACTTTTTTTATGCCTTAAAAGAAACTAAAACCAGCCTCTGTCGTTTTCGCTCGTCTTAGAGCCTGTTTGAAAAATCATTCCTGCAATCTGCACGCCCCACTTTGCGGTATATTTCACCCGAATTCGGTTGTCGTAGCCCGCTACGACGCCCTCATCCGGGCAAAATCTCCCACAAATTGTGACGCACATCTTGCAGAAAGCCTTTTTCAAACACGCTCTAGTTTCTTTTCCCACCCATTTTTTAATTAATGTTTTTGTTCCTGTTCACAGAAAACCCGAAAATTGCGACGCAAAATCATGCGAATGCATGATTTCTGTGCATCGCGAAGCGTACTGCTGGTTAGGTCGTAAGCAGTAACATGTTTTTAGCTTCAGAAATTGTAATACGGTTCCTCATCCCGTGCCCGGTACTCATGCTTCTCATAATAGCCGATCAAAGTTCCGTCCTCAT
This sequence comes from Ruminococcus sp. RTP21484sp1_RTP21281st1_A8_RTP21281_210402, assembly GCF_040914025.1. Classification (NCBI taxonomy): domain Bacteria; kingdom Bacillati; phylum Bacillota; class Clostridia; order Eubacteriales; family Oscillospiraceae; genus Ruminococcus; species Ruminococcus sp. RTP21484sp1_RTP21281st1_A8_RTP21281_210402. The sequence continues at coordinate 7,695 of NZ_JBCPGE010000078.1, read as the reverse complement.
CACGCAGGGCTACCATATATACGTCCTTCGCCTGTTTCTCATTATAAAAAGTATGGATCCGGTTGTGCTCCTTATCTTCTTCAAACCAGGCAACCACTTTTTCAATTATTTCCTTTGACTTCGGATTGTGACAGTTCATAAGACTTTTTCCAAGCAGTGCCTCACCACCCCATTTATGATAACTCTCCACGGCCTTCGGATTCATGTAGATAATTTCATGCTTCAGGTTGCAGATAACAACGGATGCAACATCCTGATCGATAATACTTTTAAAATATGGTGTCAGATTCATTTTAAATTTTCCCTCCTGCTATGAAGCCTTTTTCAAACACGCTCCAGATAATGGATCTGGTTTCTGTTTACTTCAATAATCCCTTCTTTTCGCATTTTGCCAAGCTCATTGGAAAGCGCACTTCTATCTACTCCAAGATAATCAGCCAGTTCCTGCCGGTTAAAGGGGATCGTAAACCGGCTGCTGCCCTGCTGCACCATCTCCTGGGAAAAATAGGAAAGCAGTCTTCCCCGGATGGATTTCGGTGCCGTATGAAGGCTTCTTCTGGAAAGTTCCAGGTTCTTCTTCGCCATAACCATCAGCATGTTATGAATCAGTTTCTCGTGACAGGGGCAGGTATCCGGACAGGTGCGAAAAATCTTTCCCACCTCCAGAAAAAGGATCTGGCAGTCCTCTGCAGCTGTCACCCCTATGAGCAGCTTTTCCCCTGGAATACAGGCATATGTCTCTCCGAAAACCTGACCTGGCGCGATCCGGTTCAAAATACTCTTGTTTCCCATCATGTCAATGTTCTCAATATGAACACTGCCGTTAAGCACAAGTCCCATTGTCTTCACCTGGTCTCCCACCTGCCAGATCGTGCTGCCCTTGGCATAGCTTTGCGGAGTGGCTTTCAGACAGGAAAGCATGTGCTTTGTTTCTTCTGGACTTGTTCCCTGAAAGAGAAAAGTCCTGGAAAGAAATTCATAATTCATTTTTCTCCTTTTGTTGTTATAACAACATACTTGTTTGTTGGATTATATTATAGTATGCGTACAAAGTCAAGGGCGGAGGCAGAAATAAATTATCCATCTCTGACTTTCTCATGCGAAACGAAAAGAATTTCCTGTTACTTTTCCTTTCGTAATTACAAAACATTCAGAACCCAATCAACTTATTTTTACGAAATACTTATACCTTATAGAACAATATGATCAAATTCAGGAGGAAACTATTTATGGAACAGAACATGTTTTGTTTTCAGTGTGAACAAACTGCCGGATGTACCGGCTGTACAGGTGCCAAAGGAGTCTGTGGAAAAACCGCTGATACAGCCAGACTTCAGGATGAACTTACCGGAGCTCTCATCGGACTCTCCCATGCAGCAGATGAGAATACACCACTTGCAGAAACCACATGGAAACTGATGGTGGAAGGTCTGTTTGCTACCCTTACCAACGTAAGCTTCGATGACAAAGCCATCGCAGAAATCACAGACCGCATCCACCAGGAAAAAGCCCGGCTTCGCCCAGACTGTGGCGGCTGCGCTTCCCCTTGCGGACATAACGACGACTACGATATGAAGCTTCTCTGGAACGCCCAGGAAGACATCCGCTCCCTGAAATCTCTGATTCTCTTTGGAATCCGCGGAATGGCGGCTTATGCCTACCATGCAATGACACTTGGATATACTGACACAGAAGTAAACGAATTTTTCGCAAAAGCACTTTTTGCACTGGGCGAGGACTGGGATATGGACCTGCTTCTTCCTATTGTAATGGAAACAGGTAAATACAATCTTTCCTGCATGGAGCTTCTTGACCGCGCTAACACTGCCACTTACGGCACACCAGCTCCTGTTACAGTACCTCTTACTGTGGAAAAAGGCCCATTCATCGTCATTACCGGTCACGACCTCCATGACCTGAAACTTCTTCTGGAACAAACAGAAGGAAAAGGCATTAATATTTACACCCACGGTGAAATGCTTCCCTGTCATGCTTATCCGGAACTGAAAAAGTACAGTCACCTGAAAGGAAACTTCGGTACTGCATGGCAGAACCAGCAAAAAGAATTTGCAGAGCTCCCAGCTCCTGTTCTTTTTACCACAAACTGCCTGATGCCGCCGAAACCAAGCTACATGGACCGGGTATTTACTACAGGAACTGTCACTTTCCCTGGAACTGTTCACATTAATGAAGAAAAAGATTTCACACCAGTTATCCAGCGTGCCCTGGAGCTTGGCGGATATCAGGAAGACCAGCATTTTACCGGAATCAACGGCGGAACTTCCGTTACAACCGGCTTCTCCCATGGAACCATTCTTGGCGTTGCAGATCAGGTAATTGATGCTGTAAAAGCAGGTGCTATCCGTCACTTTTTCCTGGTAGCAGGCTGCGACGGCGCAAGAAGCGGACGCAATTACTATACCGATTTTGTAAAGCAGTCTCCTTCTGATTCCGTAATTCTTACACTTGCATGTGGAAAATACAGATTTAACGATCTGGACCTTGGAACCATCGGTGGGCTTCCAAGACTGATGGATATGGGACAGTGCAACGATGCTTACGGCGCGATCAAGGTTGCGGGCGCTCTTGCAGAAGCATTTGGATGTGGGGTAAATGAGCTTCCTCTTTCCATGGTGCTCTCCTGGTATGAGCAGAAAGCAGTTTCCATTCTGCTTACCTTGCTTCACCTTGGAATCAAAAACATCCGTCTTGGCCCGACCCTTCCGGCATTTTTATCACAGAATGTGCTCAATTATCTGGTAGAAAACTTTGGGATCGCTGCGATTACTACGCCAGAGGAAGACTTGAAAACGTTGTTGGGATAAGGAGGATACTCTCATGATCAGAAAAATCATTCATATAGATGAAGAAAAATGTAACGGCTGCGGGCTCTGTGCCCGCGCTTGCCACGAAAGTGCAATTGGAATTATAGATGGTAAAGCAAAACTGCTTCGTGAAGATTACTGCGACGGTCTGGGCGACTGCCTCCCTGCCTGTCCAACAAATGCCATTTCTTTTGTAGAAAAGGAGGCAGCTGCTTACGACGAAACCGCAGTTCTGGAAAATAAGAAAAAGCTGGAAGCACACTCCCAGCTTCAACAGTGGCCGGTACAGATTAAGTTAGTTCCCATCAATGCTCCATATTTTGACGATGCTGACCTTCTTATTGCTGCAGACTGCACAGCCTATGCTTACGCTAACTTCCATCAGGATTTTATCAAAGGTAAGATTACTCTTATCGGCTGTCCGAAACTGGACTCTGTAGATTACAGCGAAAAGCTCACCGAAATCATCCGTCAGAACAATATCAAGAGTGTTACCATCGTGCGTATGGAAGTTCCATGCTGCGGCGGAATCCAGAATGCAGCCATAAATGCCATGAAAGCCAGCGGAAAATTTCTTCCATGGCAGGTGTACACCATCTCCACAGATGGAAGGATTCTTGCCTGATTTTGCCCCACAAAAATCCGGACTGCTCCACACAGCCCGGATTTTTTATCCCTGTAATCCCTTTGATTGATGAATCATATCTTCCACTACAATATCAAAGATTTCTCCAATGGAATTACAAAATTGAATGTACTCCCATTTCTTTATTCTTCTTTATTCTTCTTTTCTCTTATAACTCCAAAATCATTTTTAATACATTCAGTACGCTGTCCGGACCTGGTTTCTCCAGTACGTATCTGGCGGCCTGCTTGGCTTCCTCGCGGGCAGTAGTAACTGCATAGCTCTTTCCAGCTTCCAGCAGCATGCTCACATCATTGCAGTTATCTCCGAAAGCAACAACCTCTTCTCTCTTCGTAATTCCAAGACGGTTACAAAGTTTCTGAAGAGCATTTCCTTTTCCGGAATGCACATCCACGAAATCCACCCAGTAATCACCGGAAGCCATGATCTGAATCTTATCTCCAAAACGCCGCTTCGCTTCCTCTGCTCCTACAGCTGCATCCACTTCTTCGTTGTACATGGCAACTTTTGTCATAGTCTCCGGGACATTCAATACATTGTCCACTTCATTTACATGAAGCTTATACCCTTCCCGAAGTTTCTTCACGAAAGCCTGGTCTGCCCGCTCCACATATGCCTGGGCACTACCTGCTGTCATAAAAGAAGCGCCCTCCTGGGCTCTCACATACTCCACAACCTCTTTGAGTATATCGGCAGGAATTGCCATTTTTTCAATAATCTCTCCCTGATAAGAAATGATTCCACCGTTTCCTGCAATAAAATAAATATCATCTTTCACAGGTGCAAACACTCTTTCTATACTGTCATATTCTCTGCCACTGACAGCTGCAAATACAATTCCCTTAGCCTTCAGCTTTCGGATAATGTCATAAATCTCCGGGTTAATATCCATGGTGCCTTCTTTCAGAAGTGTACCATCCAAATCTGATGCAATCAGTTTTATCATAGCTTTACCTCACGTATTCTAATAAAAATCCACCTACTGCCTCACAGAGGATTTCAACATATTTTCTATTCCATAAAAAAGTCCACAGAACTCCCAACCTTTATCTGTCAGAAATCCTGTGGACTATTATACTATGAAAGGAACACTTTATCCAGAGTATGTTAAAAAATCATTCCTGTAAACTGCATAATATGGTTTGTTCTCACGCCTTCAACAGACCACACAGACCTTCCGGAAAGTTATCAAAAAACGGAACTAAACTTCTCTTCTCAAATGTTCTATTTCTGCTCCTTCTGTACTTCTATAATATTGGCACAATCTTCATAGCCAGACGGAATCCTGTCTGTAATTATCGTAGATCTGTAAAAATCTGCAAAAGTCACAGAACTGATATTATCAAACTTTGAACTATCGCAGAGCACATAGCACTCCCTGCACTGCTCCATGGCAGCTGCTTTAACTGCCGCTTCATTGGCATCCGGGGTAGTACAGCCACTCTTTCTGGTAAGTCCATTGGTTCCAAAAAAGCCTTTGGTAAAATGATAACCACGAATCGTATTCATAGCCTGATTACCAATTACTGCTTCTGTAGTGCTCTTCAGCTCTCCACCTACAAGAAGAACCTTAAAGCCTCTTCCTGCCAGTGTCTGGGCATGTACCACTGCATTGGTAACAAATACTGCCCTTGTAACCTTAAGAAACTTCAGGATATCCCCAGTAGTAGTACCTGCATCAATATAGACAAAATCCTCATCCTGGATAAGACCTGCTGCATATTTTGCGATCCGGTCCTTCTCTTCCAGCTTCAGTCCCATTTTCTCGGCAACTGAATATTCATATGCAGTTACCCGCTCCTTCAGTTCCACGGCACCACCGAAAACTTTCTCCAGCTTGCCTTCCTTATCCAGTGCGGTAATATCTCTTCGCACTGTTGACTCTGATGTATCTAAAAGATCCTTCACTTCTGTGACAGTAATACTTCCTTTCTCTCTCAGAAGCTCCAAAATGATCTCATGTCGCTGCTGTGTTAACATTCTTTTCCCGCCTTATAATCTGTAACATTGGTTTCCAGAATGATCTTGCGCAGTGGCAGAATACTTCCCGGTGAAACAGAAAGTTCGTCCACTCCCATTGCCAGAAACTCTTTTGTAAGTGACTGGTCAGCACCAAGTTCTCCACAGATTCCAGCCCAGATACCAGCCTTATGAGCATTCTCCACAACCAGGGAGATCATGCGCAGCACTGCCGGGTGATGAGGATCAAAAAACAGGTCGAGCTGAGGATTCTGACGATCAATTGCCATAGTATACTGGCTGAGATCGTTGGTTCCGATGCTGAAGAAATCGACCTCTTTCGCAAGATCATCACTGATGATTGCTGCTGCCGGAGTCTCAATCATAATTCCCTGTTCCGGATTGCCAAACTCTACGCCCTGAGCGGTAAGCTCCGCTTTCACTTCCTCTACGATTCCCTTGATCTTACGCACTTCCTGTACGCTGGTGATCATAGGATACATAATTGCGATCTTGCCAAATGCACTGGCACGGAATAAAGCACGAAGCTGTGTCTTGAAAATCTCCGGTCTTGTCAGACAGATACGGATTGCCCTGCATCCCAGTGCCGGATTCTCTTCATGCTCCATGTGGAAATAATCGCATTGCTTGTCTGCACCAATATCCAGAGTACGGATAATCACTCTCTTACCTGCCATGGTCTGTGCAACCTGTCTGTAAATCTGGAACTGTTCTTCCTCTGTTGGGAAATCTTCTTTCTCCAGATAAATAAACTCACTTCTGAAAAGACCGATTCCACCAGCATCATTCTGAATGACTGTTGCCAGATCCTTGATGTTGCCAATATTAGCGTACAGCATTACTTTCTGTCCGTCAAGAGTAACGTTCTCTTTTCCTTTAAGGGTCAAAAGAAGCTGCTTTCTGGAAAGATCTTCTTCCTGGCGCTTCTTCATCTCTGCCAGAGTCGCCTCATCCGGATCTACATAAAATGTACCGTTTGCCCCGTCTACAATTCCAAGTCTGCCATCCATCTCACTCTCAAGAGACACGGAAGTATTTACAAGTGCAGGAATCGCCATGGTCCTTGCAAGAATCGCTGTATGGGAATTCAAGGAGCCTTTCACTGTAACAAAAGAAAGAACTTTACCCTTATCCAGCTGTACAGTCTCTGATGGCGCCAGATCCTCTGCCACGATGATCTTCGGCTCGTCTGCATCTACAGCCCCTGTCTCTTCTCCATTTAAAATGGTGAGAAGCCGCTCAGAAATATCACGAACATCTGCCGCACGCTCTCTCATATAATCGTCATCCATTACAGAAAACATCTGCGCGTAATTGTCACCTGTAGTTGCCACTGCATACTCTGCATTTACGCCCTGGCTGCGAATGATATTCTCTACAGATTCATTATATCCATCGTCCTCCATCATCATCTGATGAACTTCGAAGATTGCTGCATTGGCTTCCCCGACTTCTCTCAAGGCCTTATCGTAAAGTCCCTGAAGCTGTTTAATCCCTTCTGCCTTAGCTTTCTCATAGCGCGCCATCTCCTGTTCCGGATCATCAATCTTCACACGCTTAACCTGCTGCTCTTTTTTCTGATATACGCTGATCTTACCGATGGCAATACCACCGAAAACACTTTTTCCATTATATATCTGCATTTTTTCTCTCCCACTTATTTGATCTGCTGACAGGAGACCAAACGCTCCTTACAGCATTTCCCGTTCTCGTGATACTTACCAAAGACTCACGCAAATATCACTTTGACAGGCTGTTTACAAACAAACAGGGACATACCCGCAGGTATGTCCCCTTCCTGTCTTACAGAGTTTCCTGCATGAATTTGCTCACTGCCTCATATGCAGCGTCTTCGTCTGCGCCTTCAAATGTAAGAGTAACCTCATCGCCTTTCTTTACTGCAAGTCCCATAATTCCGAAGATTGCCTTACAGTTCATAGCCTTGCCGCCCTTTGCGATCTTGATATCAGAAGAAAAAGCCTTTACTGCTTTTACAAGCTCTCCTGCTGGACGTGCGTGGATTCCTTCCGGGTCTGTTACAACATACTTAAATTCTCTCATGATTCATTCCTCCATTTTTCTTTTTATCTTTGGTCTCTATTGATTTTCTTATTATTTAATTTCTTTATATCGGATTTCACATTCTGTGTCAATCACTGTTCACGATTATATTACAGTTCACTCTGCTCGCAATAACACGATTATACCTGCATCTCTTTTCCAGGCATGCTTACCATTCATTCC